>NZ_JXMW01000008.1 GCF_002072215.1 Methanobrevibacter arboriphilus JCM 13429 = DSM 1125 | reverse complement strand
TTTATTTTATAAAAAAATAATTAGCATTAAAGAATTTTACATAATTTATTCTTTAAATTAATCTCTATTAAACTCATATTTAATAAATAAAGTTAAATTATCAACTATTCAAAAACAGACTTTGAGGAATTTGAACCCTCAATCTTATTAATAGGGTATATTTTTTTATTATGTATGGTTCTATAAACTTAACTATTATTTAGCTTTTTTGAAGTAGCTATGTTAATGCGATAATAGTGTTTTTTAAAGAATTAACTTTTTAAAGAATTAAATAATTAATACAATTTAATGTTTCTTTTTTTCATTGTATGGATTATATCGATTCTTAAGATTATTCTTACTATTATTAACAGTATTAACAATAAGTCACTTCTTTTATTAAATATGATTATTGGTATTAGTATTATTATAAAAATTATTGAAAGTAGGTTGTTTATTTTAAAAGTTCTTTCATTACGTATAAATGTCATACTAGTAATAAAAAAATAAGTATATAAAATTAAATCTTCAATTATATTAATACTATCAATATACTTTAAATTATAAGCTGTTAGTAAAGCAAGTGATAATATTATAAGTATTTTTTGTAATTTAGTTTTACTTCTAAAAAAAACCCATAAATGATATGAATGAAAATAAGAAAAATAGTGTTGAATAGAATAGAACATATGGTGCTTTATAATAATAACACGTCGCTGCTAATATGGGGGTAATGATCATAGTTATTAGTAGTGATTTTACCTCAATTCTCATGATACTCCCTCATTATCAATGATTTTGGTATATAAGTTTCTTATAATATTTTTTCAATTATAATATCTTTTCAAATTATTATAATAATTTTTTAATTTATTTATAAAAATATATTATTAAAATAATAGATTATTATAAAATAGATTATAAAACCTTTATGATATATTATTATTTAGATAAAGTTGTTATTTAGATAGAGCATTTATTTATATAATTATATAACTTAATAAACTAGCTTAATAAAATAGCTTAATAAAATAGCTTAATAAATAGCTTAATAAAATAAATTAATAAATTATATGGTTAATAAATATTTATAGATAATAAAACATATAAATAACTAGATATTTCACTGAGTATTACTTAGCATTACAATTATAATATTATGTACTAGGAAGTATATTAATTTTTCAATAGCTATTTATATAACTTCAAACCCATTTATATTATTGTGAGTTTTATATCTTGTGTTTTGATCTATTGATTCTAATTTTTTGTTAAAAATTATTAGACAATACTTTTATTAGCTATTATCCTATTGTATAATACTCATATTAGATAATACTCAATATTATAAACTCATAGGTCAATTCAATTTTTATATGTTGTACACAGCTTATATAAGTTGTATAATTGTATATATTTTTAATATATATTATAAATACTTTAAATTATTTTAAATTATTTTAAATAAAAATTATTTTAATTAAAAGATAATTTAAAAAATAATTTAGATAATAATTTAGGTAATAATTTAAATAATTAATTTAGATAATAATTTTTTTATAATTTTTAGGTGAAATTATGGCACAGTATAATGGTAATCAACCAATTTTTATCTTGCCAGAGGATACTCAACGTTTCCTTGGTAGAGATGCTCAAAGAATGAATATTATGGCTGGAAAGATTTTAGCTGAAACTGTAAGAACTACTCTTGGTCCAAAAGGTATGGATAAGATGTTAGTTGATAGTATGGGTGATGTAGTTATTACCAACGATGGTGTAACTATTCTTCGTGAAATGGATATAGCTCACCCTGCAGCTAAAATGCTTGTTGAGATAGCTAAAAATCAAGAAGATGTTGTGGGGGATGGAACTACAACAGCAGTTATTATAGCTGGAGAACTTCTTAAAAAAGCTGAAGAACTTTTAGATGATGGAATCCATGCAACAACTATTGTAAGAGGTTATAGACAAGCTTTAAATAAAGTTTATGAAATCCTTGAAGATATATCTATTGATTCTAAAGATCAAGATACTCTCATAGATGTAGCTATGACTGCTATGACTGGAAAAGGTTCAGAAAAAGCTAAAAAACCATTAGCTGAACTTATTGTCGAGGCTGTTCTTAAAGTTGAAGAAGATGGTGAAGTTGATAAGAAAAATATTAACATTCAAAGAGTTTCAGGTGCTAGTGTGGATGAATCTGAAATTGTTAATGGTATTCTTGTTGATAAAGGTAAAGCTGATTCTAATATGCCTAAAGAGGTTAAGAATGCTAAAATCGCATTATTAAAATATCCTTTAGAAGTTAAAGATTTAGAAACTGATGCTAAAATTAACCTTACTAGTCCTTCTCAAATGCAAGCTTTCTTAGATAATGAGGAACAGATGATCCGTGAAATGGTTGATAAAATTATTGCTTCTGGAGCTAATGTATTGTTCTGTCAAAAAGGAATCGACGATATGGCATTACATTATCTTTCTCGTGCTGGAATCCTTGCAGTTAAAAGAACTAAAAAGTCTGATATGAATCGTCTTGAAAAGGCTACTGGTGCTAAAATCATTACAAATGTTGATGATTTATCTAAAGATGAACTAGGTGAAGCGGGAATTGTATATGAGAAGAAAATATTCGACCAAATGATGATCTTTATAGAAGAATCTAAAGATCCTAAAGCTGTTTCAATAATTCTTAGAGGAAGTACTAGACATGTTACTTCTGAGATAGAAAGAGCATTAGAAGATGCTTTAGGTGTTGTAGCTGCAACTTTAGAAGATGGAAAAGTTGTTATTGGTGGAGGAGCTCCAGAAATAGAGATAGCTCGCCAACTTAAAGAATATTCAGAAACTATTAGTGGAAGAGAACAATTATCTGTTAATTCATTTGCAGAAGCTCTTGAAATTGTTCCAACAACCTTGGCTGAAAATGCAGGATTGGACACTATTGATATTCTTGCAGATTTAAGAGCTGCTCATGAGCAATCTGCTTTCATGGGGTTAGATGTCTTTGAAGGAGAAGTTACTGATATGAAAGTAGCTGGTGTGGTTGAACCTCAAAGAGTTAAAAAACAAGCTATTCAATCTGCTGCTGAAGCTACTGAAATGATTTTAAGAATTGATGATCTTATAGCTGCAAGAGGTGCTCTTGAGGCTGTTGATAAAGATGATAATTTAGATGATAGTGGAATGCCCCCTATGGGTGCAATGGGCGGTATGGGTGGAATGCCTCCAATGATGTAAGTTATTGGATCATTTATCTTTTATTTTACATTATTTTTTTATTTTACATTCTTTATCTTTTATTTTACATTATTTTTTATTTTTTATTTTTTTGGTCATTTTTTTATTTCTAAGATTTTAATAAAAATCTTATAAATGTATAAGGAATTTTATGTATTATTATAGAATAGTTGTTATAAAAGTTGGTATATTAAAGTGATTGGTTATGTTATTTTTAAGGAATATTTAAATAACTTAAAAAACAGACATATATTACTCTAAAGTTTATTAGCTAATTAAGAATATATTCATTAATTAAAATTAACTCTAAATAAAGCTTTTATATTCAATAAATTCTATATTCATTTAATTTTTATTTTAGTGAATATCTATAAATTTTTAGTTAGTTATTAAATTATTTAGAGGCGGATTTAGGATTATGGTTATTTAAATTCTTGAATATTTAATTATTAAATTTTTAATAGTATTAATTATTAAACATTTAATAGTAATTATTAAACATTTAATATTTTTAATTATTAGATTTTTAATATTAAATGTTTTAATATTAAATGTTTTAATATTAAATTTTTAAATATTAAATTTTCAAGAGTTTAAATTCGAGGGGCCATAATTAGGGGACGTAAATCTGTTAGATGAAAATTTAATAGATATAAGTGAGGTAATATTATTAGTAATTTTTCAAAATCAAAATATGCTAAAATATTTTTATTATTCTTTGTTTTAGTTTTTTTAACATGTGGTTTTAGTTTTGCTAGTGAATCAACTGATACTGGATCTAACAATAATCTTAGTGATGATTTGGTTGATAACATGCAGAATAATCATCAATCATCATCTCTTCTTGCAAATTCTAATGAAAATCTAGAAGATGATATTGATTTAAACAGTTCAACTAATTCTAGTAATAATTCTAATAGTTCTAACAATAACAATATTAATAACTCTAATAATTCTTCTTCAAACTCATTAAATGTTGTTAAAACTTCAACAAATGTGAATAATAAACCAACTACTCTTTCTCAAAGTAGTATCTTACTTGCTTCAAACTCGATTTATAAATACATTAATAAATATGGTAAACTACCTAATTATGTGACTATTTCGGGTTATAAATACTCTATGAGTGAATTTATGTATATTTTAAGTAAGACTATTACTTATAAGTATAATAAAATTACTTCAAGTATTAAAGTCAAGTATGATGTTAAAAATCCATCTAAGGCATCTGGGAACAGTATAAAGGGAACTATATCCTCTAAAACCTATTATTCTTATGCAAAGAATATAGTTGCATTTATTGAAAAAAATAATCAAGCTCCAAATTTTGTTACATCTTCGCTTGGTAAAATTCAATATCAAACAGCTATATTTGGTCTTAACAAAGTTTTAAATTATATTTATGTTAAAGGTAAACTACCATCTACTTTATCTTTCAATGTTAAGGCTTCTCATAGTATAAATAAATATTTACCAGTTTATAATAGCGGTTCTAGTAGTTCATCTAGTTCATCTAGTTCAAATAGTGGTTCTTCTGGATCATCTTCTATTGTAGCTGGGAAATCAACTAAACTTTCTCAAACTGCCATATTCCAAGCTTCAAAGAATGTTAAAAACTATGTGCTTAAATATGGGAAGTTACCTAATTATGTAACTATTTCAGGATTTAAATTTTCAATTCCTGAATATACTTATTTAGTTTCAAAAGCTATTGCTTATAAATGTTTAAAATATAGTAATTCTGTTAATGTTAAATGGAATGTTAAAAATCCTTCTAATCCATCTGGAGTTACTATAAAAAAGATAATTTCAAAGTCTAGGTACTATGCTTTAGCTAAAAAAGCTTTTAAGTATATTGATAGTAATAATAGGATACCTAATTATATAAGCTCATCTTTTGGTAAGATACAGTATCAAACATTTGTGTATGGTTTTTCAAGGATTGGAGAGTATATGCATACCTATAAAAGTGTACCTTCTACTCTTACACTAAGTGTTTCAAAAACCAGTGCTTTAAATAAAAATATTCCAAAATATTCTAGAAGTTCTTCAAATTCAAATAGTACTCATTCTTATAATTTGTCTGCAAATAAGAATGCTATATGGGTTCATTCTGGTGATATGAAGAATGTTGATTTAGATTTACTTGGTAAATATGGAATAGGAAATATCTTTATTCATGAAGATATGTTTAATTATCCAACAACAGCTATAGATTGGATTAAAAATGCAACAGCTAAAGGATTTAAGATACACATTTGGTTTACTACATTTTATAATGCTACAAGTAATAAATGGACTAATCCTATAATTGAATCTAGTAAAACTCTTAATCAAGCTTACTTTAATAAAGTAATTTCTAGAGCTAAGTATTATGCTGGTATTAGTGGTGTAGCTGGAATCCATTTAGACTATTTAAGGTATCCTGGAACTAGTGGTAACAATGCTTCTATATTCCATTATGATAATGGTAAAAATGGTGCTGATGCTATAACTGAATTTGTAAGGCAACTTTCAGTTGCTGTTAAAGCAATAAATCCTAAAATCATTCTTTCAGCAGCATTGATGCCTGAAAAAAATGATGCAGCTATTTATTATGGTCAAGATGCTCCTAGATTAGGTCAATATTTGGATGTTTTGGTTCCTATGCTTTATGAAGGAAATTATGGTAAAGATAATGCATGGATTCAATCAACAACTAAATGGTATATAACTAATTCTGGTGGTGCTGAAGTTTGGGGAGGATTATATGCTTATCATTCAGATAAGAACCCAACTAGGCTTACAGTTGCTGAATTAACAGAAGATTGTAAATCTGTTTTAGATGGTGGAGGAAATGGTGTAGCTATTTTTAGATGGGGAATAGTTAATCTATTTAATCTTTTAGGTATTAAATAGTAAAATTTCTCCTTTTTATTTTTTTATTATTTTTTTTCAACAGTTACTTAATAATTTTTTTTCCAATAACTTATTCTTACACTTCCATTAGTTTAAATTAATAATTACTTTAAATCTAGTAGTTTAATTAATAGATTCTATAAGAATAATTGAGGTATTCTAAAAATTAGTAATTTATTAAGTATTTAATCTAGTCTATTTATTCATGTTAAATGTAGTGAATGGGCTTGGAGGGATTTGAACCCTCGATCTTAAGATTAGCTTTCTTAATGGGGCTTAAACTCAATTTGAGGTTTTTTTAATTTATTTTTAGTTAGTTTGTGTATTTTTTCATATTTTTATTTTTTTTATATTTAAGTAATAGTTTTAAAATAATAAATTATATATGTCAGTATGTTTATATGTTTATATGTCACAAAAACATACATAGGAGTTGATTTTAATGGCTGTAACAGTAAGAACCACATTAAATTTAGATAAAAATATCATGCAAACAATAAAAATAATGGCTATGAATAAAGAAACTACACAAACAAAAATTATTAACGACTTATTAGCGAAAGCAATTGAAAAAGAAACAGTAAAATCTAAAATACCAAAATATTTAATAGCTAATAAAAATAGAAACCCTGATAGAAAAGAATTTAAAAAAACAATTGGGATGATGAAAGCATCAAAAGGATTTAACCCAGTAAAAGCAGTAAAAGAAACTAGAAAGGGAAATTAAATGATATTTTTAGATGCAAATTACATAATATCTTTATTCATTGAAGGTCATGAATTTCATGAAAGAGCTAAAAAAATTGATGAATCATTAATTGGAAAAGAACAAATAATATCAAGATTAGTGATTTCAGAGGTTATAACCGTTTTAAACATGAAATTAAAAGCAAGTAATGAAGTAATAGAAAGAGCATACCATCAAATGAACAATTATTATGAAGTCATAGAAGATCATTATTTTTATGATAAAGGGTTTGAAAAAATTCTTAAATATAATGATAAAAATTTATCATTATTTGATTGTATTTATATGGCAGTTATAGAAGAATTAGGAATAAAGAAAATAGCTACATTTGATAAACACTTCAATAATAAAGATGGAATTGAAGTAATAAGATAAATAATAAAAGATTTTTATACAAGCTGAATAATTACTTATTAATAGAATGAAAGGCCAATTAAATAATTATAAACTATAAAAAATTAAAAATGAGAATAAATTTAGTGTTTATCAAATTTATTCTTTAAATTATTTTGTGTTGCATTAACAACATCAAATCTAAAACTATCTGGCTTTTTTCTGACAAATTAGTAGTTTAATCATTAACTTTCACATTTTCATTGATGGTTTTATTTAAATATTAGATTTTGATGTTTGTAATTTGTTTAAGATATTATTCTATATTGAAAATTTTTTTGATAAAATTTTTTTTGATATTATATTTCTACTTGTTATTACTTATTATATGAAAATTAATGGGATAATGCGGGACTCTTTATAGATTAGGAGTATTTTTTAAACTCACTAATTATATCTATTTTTGATATACTTTTTTTATATATTATTATTTAAAATTAGGAATGTAATTTATAATTTTTTTCAATAGTTACTTTTCAATATTTTTTCTTTCAATAACTTATTCTTATAGCCTCATTAGTTTAAAATAATAGCTATCTTGAAATCTAGTAGTTTAATCAATAGCTTCTACAATAATAATTGGGGTATTCTAAAAATTAGTAATTTATTAAGTGTTTAACTAAAACTTTAATCTTAAGATTAAAAGGAATTAGAATGTTAATCTATTTTTAGTTAATCTTAGAGTATTTAATGTTTGAAGTTTAACTATGAAAGAAAAAAAATAATATAAAAATATTCACAAATATTAGAATTTATTAATAAAAATAATAATTATGTTAGGTGGTTTAAACAAAAATATAACATTTAAATCTGTTGATGAAAGTTTTTTTAAAGAATAAAATCAATTAAATGGGAATAAAAAAGTTAATAAGCTATTTGAAAAGATATTATCTTGCCTATTAGATATTGTTTATTTATTAATAAAAACTCTTAATTTAATCTGAGAAATAGTTTGAAATAAATATTTTTTAACTTAAATCATGATATTTTTAAAACTGATACTCTTAATAAATAATTATTAAATTAACTGATAAAATGAAAAGAAGTTTTTAGTTGTTGGAGCAATATAAAATTATGAATAATAAAAATAAAAGTTTGAGGATTTAAAAGAATTTATATAATCCTCTAATTGTTTGAAATTTATTTTTTGCTGCGAATAATTAATCCAAAAGCGCTGATTAATAATATTGATAAAGCTATTATTGGCATTCCTGTTGGTTTCATAGTTGCTGAACTTGTTTTAATTGTTGGATTATTATTACTGGTTTTATTGTTTATTTTTGGATCTTCAGATATTTCTAGATCTTCTGGATTTTCTTTTTCTTCTGGTTCTTTTGGAATTGTTTTTATTAATAGTTCTCCATTTTTAATCATAATGGAATAACCAGTATGCCCTTCATAGTCTCCTGTGACTGGAATAATGGAGTTTGGTTCTTGATTAACTAAATAATTTAGTTTTGCTTCTCCTTCAATTGAAGTTACATTAGCTAAAAATACTCCGTCAATATAAAAACTTATATTTTGCCCTGTAACAGTATTACCCATATCATCAGTTAAAGTAGCAAACAAAGTTATTGTAGAACCGTTTTTAACAATCCATGTAGAATTATTAATAAAAGTAAGGTTTAAAACACCCATACTACCGTTGTTATAAATCATCTGGCCTAAATTAGCACTATTATTTAACATTATATTGTTAGAAACAGACATATTACCAATAACATTATTAAAAATAGCTCCTCCAATATCAGTAGCGCTATTTCCAATGAAAGTATTATTAGAAACCGATGTATTATTACCTCTATTGTAAATTGCTCCACCATTAGCAAATGCTATATTATTAATGAAATTATTATTGATTACACTACAATTTTGTGTACCACTAATAACCAGTGCTCCACCAATAAGTCCTTTATTGGCAATGAAATTATTATTACTTATAATAGTATTTACAGCTAAAACACCAACAAAGATAGCTCCAGCACCGTTTTTCACTGAAGTGTTATTAATGAAACTATTGTTAAATATAATAGTATTTGGACCAGCAGTCATGATTGCCCCACCAGCAGTATTAGCTGCATTATTGTTGATGAAATTGTTATTAGTTATATTAATATTAGCACCATAATTGTGAATCGCACCACCACCATCATTAGAGATTGCAGTGTTATTGGTAAAATTATTATTATTTATAATAGCATTGGCACCATAATTATATATTGCACCACCATTACTAGTGGCATAGCTATTAATAAAATTATTATTAATTATAATAATATTTGAACCATAATTGTAGATAGCTCCACCATCACGACCTGTATTGTTGGCAAAGGTACAGTTTATGAAACTCATAATTGTATTAGCATAGGGATTATATATTGCTCCTCCATTAGATGTAGAATATCCATTACAAAATTTGATATTTATAAATGTCACATTAACATTATTTCCTATTGAAAATATTCCTGATATTTTTCGTGCATCAATTATTACACTGCCTTTTGATCCATTTCCCTTTATTGTAATGTTTTTATTTACATGGATGTTAATATCTTGATTGGTTTTGTTATATATTCCAGGCTGTAAAAATAAAGTTTCTCCCGTTCCTGTATTTGTTATACCTTGAGCAATACCTCCAGTACTTGTTGAATTAATAGTTTGATTAGCTGCTGAAACACCTGATAAACTAACTAGAAACAAACTAACTAAAAGCATTAATAGAATTAAAACTTTTTTTTTATTTTTTATTATATTTTCACCTCCTCCTCGTTATAAGAAATTATTTTATGTTCTTATAATATATAAATATTTGTATTAGGACAAACAAACTATTAATTAGTCATCACTGTAAAAAGTATAGAAAAATTATGAAAATAGAAAGATTTAAAATAATTATTAGGATTATATATTGAAAATATTTAGATTTAATATAAAAATCTTAATAGAAAGAATTTAATGTTTTCAAAATATTATCTTTACACTTTTAAAGATTATTCAATTTTTTTTTTGTTTGTATTGTTAAATTATTAAATATAGTAAAATTTTAATAATTTTAGGTATAGTTGCTATTGTATCTGTTTTTATAATGAATCCGAATTTTGCGACCAATGGTGAAAAATTATCGCCATATAAAGGTTTGGGTTCTTTAACTACTGATAAGAAAGTTTCGACTATTACAAATGTTTCAAAGTTTCAGGATGATAGTTATAAAGAATATTGTAAGATTACTGTTAAAAAAGCTTATCAAAAAAAGTATAAAATAAAATCGGTTAATATTAGGTATGCCGTTTCTGATATTAAAACATATAAATTCAAAAATTACATTTATAAAAATTATACTGTAAATAATAAGAATAGATTTATAGTAAATATTTTTGGTAATGAGTCTGTTTCTTTTGATAAATTAACTGTTAATTATCAAACTAAATGAAAAATTAAGAATGAATCAATAACTTCTTCTTATTCTAAAGCTGAAATGAAATATAATAGATATTTTACTAGCAATAAACCTAATGCTCGCTTATTTCAAAAAGTTTATATAAAAGCTGGCATGACCAATTCTTTTACTGTAAAATACTTCAATGATTAAAATTTTTGATTGAATTTAAATAATCATTAAATAAAAATATTATTTTTTTTTATTTTGTATTCGTTTTTTGGTTTTTTTATTATATCTTTAATACTTGGTTTAAGATTGTTAATTTTTGAAATTGTTTTTTATGAGCTTCATTTAATTGATTAATGTTTTCATCATCAGTTATGTTTATTTTTTCAATGTTTTCATTATTTTATTTAATTCTGTTATTTTATTATTCAATGTTTTTTTCTTTATTATTTTTATTTTATTTTTATATATTTTTATATATTTTAACATTATTTTTTTGTTCTAAGTCATAAGCTTTATGAATAATTTATATTTTTTGCTATTTTAAGGTAATCTTTATTAATAATGTTTTATATACTTTTTATATGTAAATTGATGAATAATTTGGAGTATTCTTATTAAAAATAAAGATTTTTTCATGTTTATATTTTTATCATAAGAATATATACATAATAATTTCAATACTATAATTAGTTATATTGAGTAATATTAATATAATTAAAAATACTCTTATTATTCAAGATTTAAACAAATATTAAAATTTTAATAGCTAATTCACTTGATTTTATTAATATATAGTTATATATTTATCAGGAATTTTAGCTAGTAGGCGGTATAAATATTTTTGGTTTGAAATTTAATAGTGATAATTTAATAAATTTTAAAAATATGTATAAAAGCACTTCTAATTTTTTATTAAGAAGTTCTGATGTTAAAAATAAATCTTTTAGCTTAAATAATATCTTTAAGATTTTTTTAGTTTCTTTTCTGATTTTAGTTCTCTTTTTATCATTAAATTCAGTATCTAATTTAGAAAACCATGATGATTTTGATTTTTCTCAAGGAATTATTGATTTTAAAAATAATCATTTTAAAAATAGTCCGGTTATTTTAGGTAGTAAAATCATTGGAGATAATAAAATATTAACTACAAGTAATGAGAATTCTCATTCAAAAAGTGTTAATACAGCTCATGCTGCTTCTAAAGTCTCTCCAAATTCTAAAGCAAAACTTAGTTCTTTAGGATCTCCTAAAACAGTTTCTCAAAAAGGTGTTCTAAAATCATCTAAAAATCTTAAGAATTATGTTTCAAAAAATAAGAAATTACCTAAATATGTAACTGTTGAGGGATATAGATATTCGGTTCCAGAGTTTACTTATTTAATGACAAAAACAGTTGAATATCAAAAGAAAAAGGTTAATTCTCGTGTTACTGTAAAATATAATGTTAAAAACCCAACGAAACCTTCTGGTAAGACTATTAAATCTAAAATTTCTTTATCAAATTACTATAAATATAGCTTAAAGACAAGTAACTATATCAATAAGTATAAAAAGGTTCCAAATTATATTACTGCAAATAAAGGTAGTAAAATCCAGTATCAAACAGCTGTTTATATGTTCTCATCAATCTTAAGATATGATTATTATTATAAGAAGCTTCCTAAATCTGTAAATATAAAGATTAGTAGCTCTAATAAAATAAATAAATATATTCCTAATTATGTTAGAAACTCTAAAACAAAAAGTGTTCCTAATACAAATGCTATTTGGATACAAAGTAGGGATTTTTATAATGTTAATTTAAATAAGTTAGCTGAGTCAGGAATAGGTAATGTTTTCTTACATGAAGTAGCTATATCTCAATATGGAAAATCAACTGTGATTAAATGGGCTAAAAATGCAGCTAGTAAAGGAATAAAGACTCATTTATGGATTCAATGTTTTTATGCAAATGGTAAATGGATAAATCCTGTTGACACTAGTAAAAAAACTTATAATAAGGCTCAATTTAGTAAAATTTTATCTAAAATAAAAACTTACTCTCGAATGGATTATATTGGAGGAATACATTTAGATTATCTTAGATATCCTGGAAATGCTTATAAATATAGTTATTCTAATGGAGTTACTGGTGAAAAGGCTATTACTAAATTTGTAAGTCAAGCTAAAACACAGGTTAATAAATATAATCCAAATATTCTTCTTTCAGCAGCTGTAATGCCTGAAACTTCATCTAATGCTTATTATTATGGTCAAAATATTCCTAAAATAGGTAAATATTTGGATATTATAACTCCAATGATTTATAAAGGCAATTATAACAAGCCTAGTAGTTGGATAACTTCTACAACTAAATGGTTTGTTAAAAATTCTGGTGGAGCTCGAATTTGGAGTGGTTTGCAGACTTATGTAAGTGATAATAATATTAATTCGTTATCTATTAATGCATTATCTATAGATTCTAAAGCTTCTTTAAATGGTGGAGCTAATGGAATAGGGTTATTTAGATGGGGTTTAACAAAGTTTTTTAATTTTTTAAGCGTGTATTAGACTTTTATATTAAATTAAAACTTTTATTTTTAATTTTTTAGTTTTTTACTACTTTTAACCTTTATTTTCATTTATATCATATTTTTTTTTTATTATTCTTTATTTTTTTATTCTTTATTTTTTTTTATTTTGGCTTAGTCATAAACAGAAAAATCTATTTATCATGATTAATCATCATAAAATTTATATATTCTATAATGACATATTATAGATATAATATAAATAAAATTAAATTTTGAAGATTTAAAAATTTTAAGGATTAAAACTTAATATTAATATTTAAATATGAATATTGCAATTTGAATATACAGTATTTAAGATATGACTCCTTAAAAAATCTTTAATTAAATCTTTAATTAAAATTTCTATAAAAATTATATCTAAAATTAAGATTATATATAATCTTTATAGTCTTTACATAATCTCTGGAGTTGATTAAATGGATAAAACTGAAAAAAGTACTGATCAGCAAAAATTAGCTAATCATAATGGAGATCAAGTTGTTTCACCTAATAATAAAGTAATAGAAAGAGCTATTGTAAAAGATTGGGATAGAGAGATTCAAAAAGGAGAAGACATCGAGAAATACTGGGCAATGGAAGCAGAACAATTGGATTGGTTTAAAAAATGGGATGAAGTTCTCGATGAAAGTGAAAAACCATATTATAAATGGTTTGTTGGAGGTAAAATAAATCTCGCTTACAATGCTATTGATAGATGGATTAAAACAGAAAAAAGAAATAAAATAGCTATTCTCTATACAAATGAACGTGGGGACGAAATTAAGCTAACTTACTATGAACTTTATCGTGAAATAAATAAGATGGCTAATGCTCTTCTTAATTTAGGAATTAAAAAAGGGGATACTGTCTCAATGTATCTCCCAATGTGTCCAGAACTAGTTATATCTATGTTAGCTTGTACAAAAATTGGTGCAGTTCACAGTGCTATTTATTCAGGACTTTCATCAGTAGCAGTAGTTGAAAGAATCAATGATATTAAATCTAAAGTTGTAATAACTGCTGATGGAACATATAGGCGTGGGAAAATTATTAACCTCAAATCTGTTATTGATGAAGCTATGTTACAATGTCCAACTGTTCAAACAGTAGTACTTGTAAACCACACTGGCCGATATAATGATGTAGCAGACCTTAGGGGAAATGAAATATTTTATGAACGTTTAATTGAAGGTGAAGGTGATTCTTGCTACAATGAAGTAATGGATGCTGAAGATCCTTTATTTATTCTCTATACTTCTGGAAGTACTGGAAAACCAAAGGGAGTTTTACATACTACTGGTGGGTATATGGTTGGAATAGCTACTACACTTCGAAATGTCTTTGATATTCATGATAACGATCTTTGGTGGTCAACTGGAGATGCTGGTTGGATTACTGGCCATAGCTATACTATTTATGCTCCACTCCTTTTAGGTTCAACTACATTAATTTATGAAGGGGCTCCAGACTTCCCAGATCCTGGTGTATGGTGGAAAATTGTTGAAAAATATGGTGTTACTAAATTCTATACTGCACCTACAGCTATTAGACATTTAATGCGATTTGGTAAAAAATACACTAAACTTTATAATCTTGATTCATTAAAGATTCTTGGAAGTGTTGGTGAACCAATAAACTATGAAGCATGGAAATGGATGTATGAAGAGATTGGAAAATGCAGAACTCCTATTATGGATACTTGGTGGCAAACAGAAACTGGTATGCATATGATTGCTCCAATGCCAGTAGCTGATCTAAAACCAGGTTCAGCTACAAAACCTTTGCCGGGTGTTAATATAGCTATTGTAGATGAAGAAGGTGCCGAAGTTAAAAAAGGTAAGAAAGGTTATTTAGTTATTACAAAACCATGGCCTGCAATGTTTAGATCTCTTTATAATGATGAAGAGAGATTTGAGGAAGTTTACTGGAATCATTTCCCAGATGGATTTTATAAAACTGGTGATATGGCTCGTATGGATGAAGATGGCTATATTTGGATTGAAGGAAGATCTGATGATGTTTTAAAGATTGCTGGTCATAGGGTCGGGGCTGTTGAAGTTGAAAGTGCTTTTAATAGTCATCCTTCTGTTAATGAAACAGCTGTTATTGGTAAAGAAGATCCTGTTAAGGGACAGCTTATTAAGGCATTTTTAATTCTTAATAGCGGCTATGATTTAGATTTACCATTTAAAGATGGTTCTAATACTATGTTAAGAGAAGAATTAAAACGTCATGTTAGACATTCTCTTGGTCCAGTAGCTGTTCTTGGTGAGATGGTATCTGTAGATAGTCTTCCAAAAACAAAAAGTGGAAAAATAATGAGAAGAATTCTTAAAGCTAAAGAAGCTGGTGAAGATCTGGGTGATACTTCTACATTAGATGATTTATAAAAAACAGATCAATTGATGATATTTTTGTTGAATATTTTTAAATTATTTTTTATTAAACTATTTTTATTAAATTTTTTAGGGAGATTTAATTTTTTCTCCTTATCTTTTTTTTATTTTTATTTCCTTACACAGATCTTTCTTAAAATTTTGTTTTATTAAGGAGAGTTATAATTTTATTATATATTAAGTTTTAGGCAAACCAAAACTTTTTATATTATTAAAATCATAATTATATTATTACATATATTAAAATATAGAAATATTTTTAATATTAGTATTTTTAATTTTAATATTAGTGTTTTTAATAATACTATCTTTAATAAAATAATACTATCTTTAATAATATTTCTAATAATAAAACTGAAGTCAACAAATATTATAAAATTATTAAATAATAATTATAATTAAATTTTTTAAAAGATATAAATTCAACTAATAATATTCAACTAATAATAATTAGTAAATATTATATTTTGCATGATTAGCATTTTGTTTATTTATATCATTTATCATTAATTTATACTTTCGGTGATTTTATGTCAAATAAAGAGCTTAGTGAGAATATAGAGGAATATTTAGAAGTTTTATATAAGTATGGAGATAAAGAAACCTATGTTTCAACAACAAAAATTTCTAAAATGTTAGAGATAGCTCCTGGTAGTGTTACTCAGATGCTAAAAAAATTAGAAGATTTAGGTTATATTAACTATATTCCATATAAAGGTGCTAACTTATCAGATAAAGGATTTAAAGTAGCTCAAAAAATCACAAGAAAACATAGAATACTTGAAAAATTTCTCACTGATGTATTAAACGTAAAACCTGAAAATGTCCATATACAAGCTTGTGATATGGAACATTCATTGTCAGATGAAGCTGAAAGAGCTATGTGTCATATATTGGAACATCCTGATTTTTGTCCAGATGAAAAACCAATTCCTCCATGTGATTTTGATTTTAGCTCTTGTCAAGATTGTGTAAATGAAGAAAAAGACATTGAAGAAATTGGTGTGAGAAAATCTAACTTAATTTCTATTGTAGATCTTTATACTAATGAAAAAGCTGAAGTTTCATTTATTAGAGGCAATTCTGATGTTTTAAAGAATCTAATGTCACTAGGTATAGCTATTGGAACTCAAGTTAAACTCAATGAAATAGATGAAAATAAATCCTCTTTGAATATTTCTGTTAATGGAACAGACATAGAGCTTCCAGGAAATATAGCTAATAATATTTTTGTAAGTATTTTATAAATTTAATTTTTTTATAGATTTAATTTTTTCATTTTTATTTTTAGTAATCTTTTTTTTAAATTTCATTTTCAGAATTATTAGATTCTATCTTTATAATTGTATAAAATATTCTTCATAATTTTAATTCTTTATCAATTGATTATTATACAATAGCTAAATTTATTAATAAGAATTATTATAATTATGTTTATTATAAAAAATTAATATTGATTATAAGTTAATAATGTTTATAAAAATATTCATAGGTATGTTATAAATTAGAAATAGAAGGTTGTGAAGCTAGTGGAACTAAAAATAGCTAAGTTCGGAGGAACTTCGATAGGTAATGGAAAAAAAATAAGAAAAGCAGCCCAATCAGTTGTTAATGAATATATGAAAGGAAATAAGGTAGTTGTAGTGGTATCTGCAATTAATAAGACAACTGACAACCTTATAAAGATTGTTAAAGATTCTGTGGATTCTAATGTTACTGATAAACAAATGGCAGAGATATTATCTATGGGTGAAATGACTAGTGTAAGAGTAATGTCTTCTGTAATTGAATCTTTAGGTGTTAAATCTGAATATATTGATCCTTATTCAGATGAATGGCCTCTTTTAACTAATAATAAGGTTCTTGAAGCTAAAATTGATTTTAAAGCTTCAGAACTTATGAGTAAAGAATTGAATAGAATATTAGATCAAGGAATAATTCCTGTTGTTTGTGGATTTTTAGGTAAAGGGCCTGATGGTGAAATAACTACTCTTGGTCGTGGTGGAAGTGATATTACAGCTTTTCTTTTAGGGCATTCTTTAAATGCTGATGAGGTAATAATTGTCACTGATGTGGATGGTGTAATGTCCACCGATCCAAATAAAATCCAAAAAGCTAAAAAGCTTGATAAGATATCTGTAGAGGAAATGAGAGATTTAGCTACTCATGGAGCTCAAGTACTTCATCCACATGCTTTGAAATATAAGGATCCTTTGATTAATGCAAAAATTATAAGTCATGAGTATGGTGATCTTTCTAATCCTGGAACTACTATTGTAGGTCCTTATGAGGGAGAAATGATGAAGACTACTATTTTATATCCTGAACCAATATCTGTTGTAGCTATTGTTGGTGATGGTATGCTTAAAAAACCAGGTTTGCTTTCAAAAATAACCACAATTTTAGCTAAAAATGACATAAATATATTTGGTATTTCTGCTGGTCAAAATTCTGTGACTATTTTTATTAATAAAAAGAATTCTGATGAGGCTTATCATTTATTACATGATATGGTTATTGATTCTGAGGAACTTAGTTCTCTTTCTCTTGGTAAAGAGATAGCTATGTTAACTCTAGTTAGTCCTGATTTTATTGAAACTCCAGGTATTATATCAGATATTACAGTTCCATTAAGAGAAAACAATATTAATATTGTTGAGATATCTTCTTCTCAAACTGCTGTTGTTATCTTTGTAGAATTGGCAGATGGGGAAAAAGCTTTTGAATTAGTTAAAGATGTTTTAGAATAATATTAAAAATTAATATATTCAAATTTATTTAAAATTATTCAAATTTATTCAAATTTATTTAGAATTATTTAAAATTATTTAAAATTATTTTAAATTTTTTTAAATTTTTTTAAATTATTTAGAATTATATTAAAATGTGAAAAATTAAATATATGAGGGGAAAAATATGAATTTTGAAGGTACAGCAGTAGCTATGATTACACCTTTTACAGAAGATAATGAAGTTGATGAAGAGGGGTATAGAGAAAATATTAACTTCCTGATTGAAAATGGTGTAGATGGTTTATTAGCTGCTGGAACAACTGGGGAATCAGCTACTATAACGATTCCTGAACAAAAAAAACTTATTGATATTTTAATTGAAGAAGTTGATGGAAGAGTTCAAACAATTGCAGGTGCAGGAAGCAACTCAACAAAAGATGCATTGGAGCTTGTTCAATATGCAGAAAGTGCTGGTGCAGATATGGCACTTGTTATAACTCCTTACTATAATAAACCACAACCTCATGGGCTCATTGAACATTATAAAACTATAAACAACAATTCAGATATTCCAATCATTGTTTATAATGTTCCTAGTCGTACTGGTACTGATATTGATCCTGAAACTATAACTGCTGTAGCAGGATTAGATAATGTTGTTGCTATAAAAGAAGCAAACCCAAATCTTGACAAAATGTCTAAAACTCGAAAAACATTAATTGAAGCTGATTTAGAAGATAAATTTTCTATTCTTTCTGGAAATGATGATCTTACAGTTCCTATGATGTCACTTGGGGCAAAAGGTGTTATTAGTGTTGTAGCTAATGTTGATCCTTTTAGAATGAGTCAAATGGTTAATAATTGTCTGGATGGTAGCTATGAAAGAGCTATGGACCTACATTATGAATTATATAATCTTATGAAAATTTTATTTATTGAAAGTAATCCTGTTCCAACTAAAGTTGCTTTGAAAATGTTAGGGAGACCTTCTGGAGATATAAGATTACCTCTTGCTCCATTAAAAGATGAAAATAGGTTAAAAGTTAAACAGGTTTTAAATGATTTAGAATTATTATAATCTAAGGTCATTATAATCTAGGACTATTCTGATTTGAAGATTATTCTGATTTAAATGTTATTATAATCTAGGATTATTCTGATTTGAAGATTATTCTAGTTTAAGGATTATTATTAAGTTTAAAATTATTATAATTGTGAATTATTACTAAATTTAAAAATATTACTAAGCTTAAAAATAAAGATTATATAAAAAGTTATTAATATTATATAAAAGATTATTAAGGGTGTTATATTTATGTTGAAAGTTGCTGTAACTGGAGCTGGTGGGAGAATGGGCTCTGGTATTATTAAAAAAATCCTTGAACAGGATGATATTGAAGTAGTAGCTGCTATTGAAATACCAAACACTCCTCTTGAAGGAAAAGATATTGGGGAAGTTATTGGAATTGGTAGTATTGGTGTTAAAACTAATGGAGCTCAAAATTTAGAGTCCGTACTTAAAGATGCAAAGCCAGATGTTTTAGTAGACTTTACAATAGCTAATGCTGCATTTGAAACAGTGAAAATAGCTGCTTCACTTGGTGTTAATATTGTTGTTGGAACTACTGGTTTTACAGATGAACAATCTATGGAAATAGCTAATATTGTTGAAAAATCTAATATTAAAGCTGTTGTTTCTTCAAATATGGCCATAGGTGTTAATGTTTTCTTTAAAGTCTTACGTGATTTAACTCCAATTCTAAATGATTTTGACATTGAAATTATTGAAGCTCATCACAATAAAAAGAAAGATTCTCCTTCTGGAACAGCTATGACTGCTTTTGAGACAATAGCTGATTCTCTTGAAAGAAATGCTGATGAAGTTTGCGTTTATGGTAGACAAGGTCTTGTAGGGGAGCGAACTAAAGAAGAAATTGGTCTTCATGCTATACGTGGTGGAGATATTGTTGGTGACCATACTGTAATGTTTATAGGCGATGGTGAACGCCTTGAAATCACTCATAGAGCTCATACAAGAGAAGTTTTCATAGCAGGTGTTATGAGATCTTTGAGGTTTATTATGAATTCTGAATCTGGTAAAGTTAGTGATATGGCTGATGTTTTAGGAATTAAATAATGTAATAAACATTTTTAATTAATAGTTTTAATTAATAGTTTCAAAAAATAAGTTTAAATAAATAATTTTATTAATAGTTTTATTAATAATTTTAAATAAATAGTTTTAATAATTTTAATTAATAGTTTTAAAAAATAAGTTTAAATAAATAGTTTTAATTAATAATTTTAATTAATAGTTTTAGATAATAATCTTAATATTTGGTTTATTAAAATCTTAATGGTTTATTTGGTGATGAAATGGTAAATGTAGGAGTACTTGGTGCAACTGGAATGGTCGGACAAAGATTTATTCAGCTTTTGGATAAACACCCTGATTTTGAAATAACTGCTTTAGCAGCTTCTTCTCGTTCAGCTGGTAAAAAATATGAAGATGCTACAACATGGTATCTTGATGATGCTATGCCAGAATCTGTAAAAGATATTGTTGTATCAGAGACCGACCCTTCTTTAATAAGTAATGATGTTGATATACTGTTCTCATCTCTCCCCACTGAAAATGCAGCTGTTGTAGAGCCAAAATTTGCAGAAAAGTTTATAGTTGCATCTAATGCAAGTGCGATGAGAATGGAAAAAGATGTTCCTCTTGTAATTCCAGAGGTCAACCATGAATTTTTAGATATTATAGAAATTCAGCAAAAAAATAGAGGTTGGGATGGCTTCATAGTTACTAATCCTAACTGTAGTACTATTGCATTAACATTAACTTTAAAACCAATTTATGATAATTATGATATAAATAGAGTGTATGTATCTACTATGCAAGCTGTTTCTGGTGCTGGTTATAATGGAGTTCCTTCAATGGCTATTGTGGATAACTTAGTTCCTTTTATTGGTGGTGAAGAAGAAAAAATGGAAAGTGAAACACTTCATTTACTTGGAATTCTTGATGGATTAGAGGTTAAACCTGCTCAATTCGGTCTTACAGCATCTTGCCATAGAGTAGCTGTTTTAGATGGTCATACTGAATCAGTTTTCATTGAATTAGATCAAAATGTTGATATAGATGATATAAAAAATGATATAGCTAATTTCAAATCTCTTCCTCAAGAATTAGATTTATATTCTGCTCCAAAAAGCCCAGTTATTGTTAAAGAGGAAGATAATAGACCTCAACCAAGAATGGATAGAAATGCTGATGGTGGCATGGCTGTAACTGTTGGAAGACTTAGAAAAGATCCTGTGTTTGACAATAGTTTTAAATATGTTTTAGTTGGCCATAATACTATTCGTGGTGCAGCTGGAGCTTCTATTTTAAATGCTGAATTGATTAATAGGACTATTTTATGATCTTTATATATTATTAACTTTTATAATTTTTTAAGGTTTATAATATTTTAATTCATATTATTTTAATTCTTATTTTTTATAATTATATTTCTTTTTTTATTTTAAGAGCTCTTAATTAATTATATAAATCAAATAACTATATATATGATTTTTAATAAATATTTTATTATTTAAGATTATGATTGAAATTATAATAATATTATAATTAATTATAATTAAAATGGTATCTATATTTGATAAAATAAAATTAATAATAATATTAATAATAAAATTATTAATACAATTTTAATAATACAGTTAGTAATACAATTTTAATAATACAATTAGTAATAAAATTTACAATGGTTTTAATAATAAATTTAATTATAATAAATTTAATTAATATTCTCTATTAAAAATAACTTTAATTAATACTTTAGTTAATAATAGCTTTAATTAAAAATAGACATAATAAAAATAGAATAATCTTTACAATAATAGCTTTATTAATAATGTTTATTAAAAATAATATTATTAGAATATAATATTAGAAATAATGTTTTTTTTATAATTAATATTATAAATTAATATTATAATTAATATTAGAATTATTATTAGAATTAATATTAGAATTATTATTGGAAATAATGTTTATTAGAATTAATAATATTAAGTATCACATTTTTTATTATATGTCATTCTTTATTTAGGGACTTGGGGATATTATGGTAGAAAAAGATAAAGAGAAGATTAAATTACAAAATCTAGTTAAATCTTGCTTATTAGAAATAAATGAACTTAAAATAGATCTCATGAATCTTGAAAATGAAAAAAATCTTTTAAAAAATGATGAGACTGTTGAAAAGTTAGAATCTATTGTTAAAGAGAAAGAATCTGTTATTTCAAATTTAAAAGTTGATTTAAATAATTTAAAAGTAGATATTAGTAGTAAAGAAAACATAATAAAGAGCCAAGAATTAAAAATTGAGGATCTTAGTAATTTTAAGGATTCTTTTAATGATATAAAAACTGCCCTTGAAAAAGACCTTAAAAAATTTAAAACAGAAGAACTCAAAGAATATAATGAAAAAATTGAATCTTCTTTAGCTACTATTGTTGAAAAAGATAAGAAAATTAATGTTCTTTTAGATGAAATAGAGTCTTATAAAGAGAAAATAAATGATTTAGAAAGTAATATCGCTAGTAAAGATAATTTAATAGGGATGCAAAGAGAGATTGATAGTAAAGAAAGCGAAATTAAGTTATTAAAAGCAGCTTCTGTAGACCAAGAAGTTTTTAAGTCTATCAAAAAAGAGTTAGAAGATAAAAAAATTAGAATTAAAGAGTTAGAAGATTTTCAGTCATCTTTTGAAGAAATAAAATTGTCTTATGAAGATAAATTATTTGATAAGGATAAACGGATTGAGGAATTAGAGAAGATTCAATTATCTTTTGATGATATTAAAGCTTCTCTTGAAAAGGATATTGAACAATATAAAAACAAAGAACTTGAAGAAATTAATTCTAAACTTCAATCTGCTCTTGATAAAATTGTTGAGAAAGATAATAAAATCAAATCTTTAATTAATGAGATCAATGATAAAAAACTAGAAATAAAGGAAATTAAGGATAATAATGTTTCTAAATTAGATTATGATCGATTGAAAGATGAAATTAATATTAAAGATTCGAAAATTCAAAGGTTAGAGGAAATAAAAGGATTATTTTCAGACTTAGATAAAACTTATGGTGATAAATCACAGGATTCTTTAGGCAAAGCAGTGGACTCTGATTCTGAAACATTAATTAGTGAAAAGTCCTTTGGAAAACTAGGTGAATTGAATAATATTCAGAATGAAGATAATATTAATAAGATTAAAGAAAGTAAAAATGAGATAAAAAGACTTAAGAATGAATTAAACTCATGTAAACAAGTTAATAAAGAATTGGAGTTTATAAAAGATAATTATAAAAAATTAACCTCTTCTCCAAAGAAAGATTTAACTTCTTTCCAATCTCAGATTTATTATTTAATTCCTGATGAACCTATGGATTCTCAGGAAATTCATAATTATATTCAAAAAACAGCTTTTAAAGATATTTCCTATAATAATATAACTAATATTATTCGGGGTCTAGAAAGAAAAGGTTATTTAAAACCTGAAAATCCAGAAAAGCCTAATGAAACTAAATGGTTTAGAATAAATAAAAATAAATAAATTTTATAAATTCAAATAATTTTTTATTAATCAATATCTCTTATTAATTAGTATTTTTTATTATTAACAATTTTTATTAATTAATATTTCTTATTAATTAGTATTTTTTATTATTAACAATTTTTATTAATTAATATTTCTTATTAATTAGTATTTTTTATTATTAACAGTTTTTATTAATATTTTTTTATTTTAATACTTTTTTATTAATTATTTTTATAGATATTAATTTCTTATTCATTCAAATTCTCTTTGTTTTGTATTTTTTCATATTTTACTCTTTTACAAAAGCTCTTATGTAAGATGCTTCTGAGGATATGTTTAATGGAATAAAATAGGAGTCATATTTTTCTTTTACTAATTTATCTGTCTTATTTAAGTTTTCAACAATCCATATATTATTTTTAAGTAATTTTTTATGAATTTTATTTTCACCTATTTTATCCACTGAACAGGTATCTATAGCAATCCCAGAAATCTCATTTTCAATAAAGAACTTAGCTAATTGTTTTGAGATATAAGGATTTTTAAGGAAATAGTCTTCTTCACCCCAATGCTTGTACCAATTTGTATTTAAAATAATGATTTTTTCTAGACCATCTTTTGATTCAATATTTTTCATTGATTTAATTTCTTCAAGTTCCTTGTTTTTATATTGTTCAATATCTTCTATTTTTATACTTCTATTAAAAACATCATCTTTTGTTTTTAAAACACTAGCTTTCCCTGTCAATGTATTAAGACTCAAATCATTAACTTTTTTACCATTTTTAATATAATGATAAGGAGCATCAATATGTGTTCCAGTATGTAAACTTCCACTTATTTCGAACAAAGAGTAGTTAGAATCTTTTGTAATATCTTTTAATATGAATTCAGGATCTCCGGGATAAACAATCATATTATCTTTCATTTCATGACTTAAATCTATATATTTATGGTTCATTTTATCCTCATTTTATCATTATTGTATCCTAATTTTATTCTATACTTATAATTGTTGTATCCTACTAACTTTATTCTATATTTATAATTGTTGTATCCTAATTTTATCCTATCTTTATTGTTATTTATTCTATATTTATAATATCTTTATTCTAATTTTATCTTTATTTTATCATTATCTTATCATTATTTTATCTTATTTTTGATATTCGTATCCTTTTTAATATTTATATTATTCATATCAAATATTGTATTTATAATTCTTTGTATTAATTGTTTTTTCTGTATTTTTTATTTATCTTTATTTTTCTAATATTATTATTTATTATAAAAGTATTACTATTTATTAGAAATTAATATAAATTATATAAACTAAAATATAAAATGATAGTAATAATTTGAATAAAATAACTTTGAATTTTCTTATTATAAAGATTAAAATATTTTATTTGGAGCGATCTTTTGGAGCGATCTTATGAATAATGAGGATGGTAATGATAACGATATTATTGATGATAAGAAAATTAATAATGATATAAGGGATGATTTTGAAACAGAAGGAGTATCTACTATACTTGGGGATCCAAAGAAAGCTATATTGAAATTATCTGGACCTATGATTATAGCTATGTTAATAACTTCTTTTTACAGTCTTATTGATGGCATTTGGGTAGCTGGAATTGGTCATAATGCTCTTGCAGCTATTGGATTCATATATCCTATTTTTTTGATGGTTATGGGATTTTCACAAGGTCTTGGGGTAGGAGCTACCTCTGTAATTTCTAGATTCATTGCTGAAGGAGATAAAACTAAAGCTGACAATGCTGCTCTTCATATTATTCTTCTTACAGTAATTCTGACTATTCTTTCTATGGTTTCTATGGGATTGTTTTTACATCCAATTTTAGAAATGCTTGGAGCTGGAGTCACAACAGAGGCAATGAATTTAGCACTTAGCTATGGTAATGTTTTATTTGCTGGTTCAATATTCATTGTATTTACTGCAACTGCTTATGGAATACTCTTGGGTGAAGGAAATGTTAAAAAAACTACCTATGCTATGTCTTTTGGAGCTATTTTAAATATAATTCTTGATCCTATTTTTATATATGTCTTTAATTGGGGAATGGCTGGTGTAGGATTTGCTACTGTGGTATCTTTAGGTATTGTAAGTGTTATAATTCTTTATTGGTTTAGAGGTGATACTTACATAAATTTTTCCTTAAAGTATTTTGATTTTAATAAAGATCTTTTAAAGAAGATTTTAGCTGTAGGTATGCCTGCAGGGGCAGAATCTATTATAGTTGCTTTTTTAGAAGGATTTTTAATCATGATATTAGTTACAGTTTCTGGAACTGATGCTGTAGCTGTTTATTCATTAGGTTGGATAGTTATAATGATAGCTATTGTCCCAGTTCTATCTGTTACAGATTCTGTTGTTCCTGTAGTCGGTGCTTCATTTGGTGCAGGAAGGTATGAAGATTTGGAAATAATTCAAAATTATTCAATAAAAATTGGAACTTTAATAGCTATTATGTCTGCTTTAATCACTTTTATATTGGCACCTTATATTGCAGGATTATTTACTTATTCTCCTGAAACAGTGGGGTTACATAGTCTTATTACAGACTTTTTAAGAATAATGACATTATTCTGTATATTTATTCCAGCAGGATATGTATCTTTATCAATATTTCAAGGTTTAGGAAAAGGTTTGTATTCTTTTATATTGAACTTAGTAAGTCAACTTATTTTCATTGTAATATTTGCTTATATTTTAGCTATTCCTATTGGCATGGGTCAATATGGTGTTTGGTGGGGAATTATCTTTGGAAACATAATTGGGAGTACAATCGGTTTCATATGGTCAAAATTATATATAAAAAACATTATAGCTTCTAAAAATAGGGAAAATAAAGTTTTTTGATTATTAAAAATTATTCTATTGATTTTAGCTACCTAAATATAAAAACCTAAATATAAAATATTAAATATAAAATACTAAATATAACATAATATAATTTAATATGATTTAATATGATTTAATATGATTTAATTAATAATTTTGATAAATCTCTGATTTTTATTCGTATCAATAATTATTATTATTACTAATTTTTAAATTATTATATTTTAAATTATTATATCAAAAAGTTTAGAAAATTATTGGGCTTCCGAAAGTTTTATATATAACCTCAAACCCACTTTATATTGTAAATTTATTAAAGTTAATAGAAGTTAATAAATTTTAAATAATTTTAATATGCAAATTTATTTTAAATATGTATTTTTTTTGCAATATAACTTTATTAATGCTTGTTAGAAGTTGATAGGTAGCTTATATCTATCTATATATTGTATTAATTTCTCTTAGCTTGTTATAAATCTTGTAAATTTATACATATTTAATTATAATTATTATATCTAAATTTAATATTTTATTTGCATATTAAATTATAAAAGTTTATAATAAATAAATTATGAGGTGATTTTTATGGCACAAGGCCAAGGACAACCAATTTTAGTTTTACCTGAAGGTACTAATAGAATTTTAGGCAGAGATGCTCAAAGAAATAACATTTTAGCTGGTAAAGTATTAGCTGAAACTGTAAGGACTACACTCGGTCCAAAAGGTATGGATAAGATGCTTGTAGATGGATTAGGGGATATTGTAGTTACTAATGATGGTGTAACCATCTTAAAAGAAATGGATATTGAACATCCTGCTGCTAAAATGCTTGTTGAAGTTGCTAAAACTCAAGAAGATGAAGTAGGAGATGGAACTACTACTGCAGTAATTATTGCAGGAGAACTCCTTAAAAAATCTGAATCTTTGTTAGACATGGATATTCACCCAACTATCATTGCTATGGGTTACAGACAAGCAGCTGAAAAAGCTCAAGAAATTTTAGAAGATATATGTATCGATGATATTGAAAAAGATACTTTAGTAAAAGTTGCAATGACTGCAATGACTGGTAAAGGAACTGAAAAAGCTCGTGAACCTTTAGCTCAGCTCGTTGTTGATGCAGTTGAACAAGTAGCTGAAGATGGTGAAGTTGAATCTGATCATATTAAAATTGAGAAGAAAGAAGGAGGTACTGTTGATGAATCTGCTTTAGTTCAAGGTGTAATTATTGATAAAGAAAGAGTTCATCCAGGCATGCCTAAAAATTTAACCGATGCTAAAATTGCTTTAATTAATTCTCCAATTGAAGTAAAAGAAACTGAAATGGATGCTGAAATTAGTATTACTGATCCTACTCAAATGCAAGCTTTCATTGAACAAGAAGAAACTATGGTTAAAGATATGGTAGCTAAAATTGCATCTTCTGGTGCAGATGTTTTATTTGCTCAAAAAGGTATCGATGATTTAGCACAACATTACTTAGCTAAAGAAGGAATTATGGCTGTAAGAAGAGTCAAAAAGTCCGATATTGAAAAATTAGCTAAAGCTACTGGAGCTACTGTTGTATCTAACATAGATGATTTAGCTGCAGAAGATTTAGGTTCTGCTGGAGAAGTAACTGAAAAGAAAATATCTGGAGAAGATATGATCTTTGTAGAAAAATGTAAAGAAGCTAAAGCTGTAACTTTACTTGTAAGAGGAAGTACAAAACACATAGTTGATGAAATCCAAAGAGCTATAGATGATGCTATTGGTGTAGTAGCTGCTACTGTTGAAGATGGAAAAGTTGTAGCTGGTGGTGGAGCTCCAGAAATTGAAATGGCTAAAAAATTAAAAGATTATGCTGATTCTATTAGTGGAAGAGAACAATTAGCTGTAACTGCATTTGCAGAATCTTTAGAAGTTGTTCCTAAAACTTTAGCTGAAAATGCAGGTCTTGACAGTATTGATTCTTTAGTAGATCTCAGAGCTTCTCATGAAGACTCTCCTTATATGGGTCTCGATGTCTTTGATGGAAAAGTCACTGATATGAAGGAAGCTGGAGTAATCGAACCTAAACGTGTTAAAAAACAAGCTATTCAATCTGCTTCTGAAGCAGCTGAAATGATTTTAAGAATAGATGATGTAATTGCATCTGTTGGTGGCGGTGCACCTGATATGGGTGGTATGGATCCTGCAGCAATGGGTGGAATGCCTCCTATGATGTAATAATTTTACATCTTTTTTCTTTTATTTATTTTTTTTTATTTTACTACTTTCTATAATATTTGTATCTTTTGTAATATTTTCGTATTTTTTGTATTTTTTGTATTTTGTTTTTATTCTCTTTGTATTTTTAGGTATTTTTAAATTTTACATTAAAGATTATTTCATATTTTATTAATTTTTCATGTTTTGAATTTCTTATTTTTTAAATTATTTTCATTTATTTCAAATATTCTTAAAAATTAATAAGTAATAATCAATGATTAATAAGTAATATTTAGTAAACTAATAAGTAATATTTAGTAAATTAATAAGTAATAATTTGAAAATATTGATTTTTAAAAAAATAAGTCAATAAAAATTAGTATAATTATAAATTAAGATGTCTATTTTGTATTAAGATATCTGTTTTGTTTATTGTGTTATAAATTAAACTATAAGTTAAAATGAGAAAAATTAGGCATTGAAAATAGATATTATGAAAAGTAAATATTATAAAATTCTTAAAACTATTTTAATAGATATTTTAAAATTAGATTTTTTTTAGATAATGCGGCTGCCGGGATTTGAACCCGGGCTGTAGGCTTGGAAGGCCCAAGTACTAACCAGACTATACTACAGCCGCGATGCGGCGTCCGGGATTTGAACCCGGGTCACTGACGTGGCAGGCCAGAGTCTTAACCAGGCTGGACTAACACCGCAATTGTATAAAATATTCTATAATTCAGAACACAACTATACATTATTTCTTATCATATATAAAATTTTGCATTTTTTAATTTGATTAATAATACAATTCTATATTATGCCTTATTAATTATATAAAAACTATATATTATTATAGCTACTTTTTGTTAGTTTAATCCTAATTTGATTAAGTTTATATATCTTAAATGTAATAATCTTTAAAGGCAATAAAGATTTTTAATTTATATAAATTTTCATATGGATATTTTATATAATTTGATAATAGTTGTTGTAGATATTAATTATTTGTTTAAATGTTATATAAAAATGATTATTGGTATTTTAATCATTAAAATTGATTATAATATCTATTAATACTCAGAGGAAATTTCATGGACTTTAAAAAAATAGGCTTGCCATTAGCTATAATTGTGGCTATAATTATAATGGTTATACCTCTAGATGGTCTTAGTTACTCAGGTCATATGGCATTAGCACTTCTTGCTTTTGCTGTTATAATGTGGGTAACTGAAGCTCTTCATTTAGCAGTTACTTCTATTATTATATTATTTATGCAACCTATACTTGGTATTGCATCTTTTGAAAATGTAGCTATCGGATTTGCAAATCCTATTCTATTTTTAATGATAGGTGGATTTATTATAGCTGAAGGTATTAGAAAAAGTGGTTTAGTTGGAAGATTGACTTATGTCATGTTGGATAAAGTGGGAACGACATCGAGTAAGGGTTTATTTGTTAGTGTATTTTCAACTGGAATACTGTCAGCTTGGATTGAAAATGTAGTTGCATTTGCGTTAGTTCTTCCTATAATTAAAGAAATTATAGATTTAATGGGTTGTAAAGATGTTTGTAATGCAAAAAGTAATTTTGCAAAGGCTATGGTTTTAGGTGCTTCTTTTGCTTCTCTTGCTGGAGGTTTAGCTACTGAAATAGGTACTGCTCCAAACTTAATGGCTGCTGCATATACTCATATTCCATTTGCTAATTGGATGGTATTTGGTGTTCCTATTGCTATCATAATGTTATTTGTAATATGGAAATGGTTAGGTTTTGTTTTCCCATCAGAAGTTAAAGAGGTTATTGGTGGAAAAAATACTTTAACTGATAAATTAGATGCACTTGGATCTATGACTAAAAATGAAAAAATTGCTTTATCTATATTGTTATTTACAATTGTTTTATGGATTACAGCTGGTTTCACTGGCTTAAACAGTTATTCTATAGCTTTAATAGGAGCTTCACTTTTCTTTATATTTAGAATTATTGATTGGAGAGATGCTCAGAAAAATGTTGATTGGGGACTTATCATGTTTTTCGGAGGAGCATTATCATTAGGTGCTGCACTTTTAAATACTGGTGCTGCTGCATGGTTAGTTAATGATATATTCCATATTCTTGGTTCTAATCCATCTACAATGGTTTTAGTTTTAGTTTTAATGGTAATTGGTATTTTAATTACACAAGTAATGTCTAATGTGGCTTTAGCTGCTATTTTAGTACCATTATCTGTTACTTTAGCTCAATCTCAATCTTTACCAATTGGAACATTTGCAGTTCCTGTAGCTATTGCTTGTTCATTATCTTATATGCTTCCAACAGCTGATCCTACAGTTGCTATGGCATATGGTACTGGATTTGTAAAGATAAAAGAGATATTTAAGGCAGGAGCTCCGTTGGTATTTATTGGTATGATAGTTTCTATTATAATTTTATTTACTATTGGAGAACCATTTTTAGCAACTTAAATATTTTTAATTTTTTATTTTTAATTTTTAATTTTTTAGTTTTTTAGTTTTTTAGTTTTTATTTTTTAGTTTTTTATATATTTTTTATTAAGTTTTTATTTTTATTTCTTAATTTTTTATATATTTCATTTCTTAATTTTTTCATTGTTTATTTTTTCATTTTTTAGATATTTTGCTATTATTGGTGGTTATAGCACAATTATTGGTTATTGTACACTTTTTTAATTTTAAAATTAATTATTATTTTGTTATATTGGACCTCTTTATTTTACTGTAATATATAGGAAACATTAATATACTATAAAAACAAAATGCTAAATACTATATAATGATTAATAAATTCAATTAATCTAAAATTAATTTTATTCTTTTTAAAATTTTTAATCAATTAAAACAATATTAATAATTATGGTGTGATTTTATGGCGGGAATTATTGGATATGGTGCTTTTGTGCCATCATATAGGATCAAAGTTGAAGAAATAGCTAAAGTATGGGGAGATAATCCAAAAGCAATATCAAATGGGCTTGTTGTGAATGAAAAATCAGTTCCTGCTCCTGATGAAGATACAGCTACAATATCTGTTGAAGCTGCTAGAAGTGCATTGGCTAGAGCTAAAATTAATCCTCAAGATATTGGGGCAGTTTATGTGGGTTCTGAATCTCATCCTTATGCAGTTAAACCAACAGCTACAATTGTTGCTGAGGCAATTATGGCTACACCAAGTATGACTGCTGCTGATCTTGAATTTGCATGTAAAGCAGGTACTGCAGGTATGCAAGCTGCTATAGGTCTAGTTGACTCTGAAATGATAGATTATGGATTAGCAATAGGTGCAGATACTTCTCAAGGAGCTCCTGGTGATGCTCTTGAATACACTGCATCTGCTGGTGGAGCAGCTTTTATAATTGGAAAAGAAGGTAGTGAAAATGGATCAGTAGCTGATTTTGGTGATACATATAGCTTCACTACTGATACTCCTGATTTTTATAGACGTGAAGGTCAACCTTATCCATCTCATGGTGGAAGGTTTACAGGTGAACCTGCATACTTCAAACATGTAGTAGGTGCAGCTAAAGGAATTTTTGAAAAAACTGGCACTGGTCCAGAAGATTATGATTATGCAGTTTTTCATCAACCAAATGGTAAATTTTACTTAAAGGTTGGTAAAAAATTAGGATTCAATAATGAACAGATAAAAGATGGTCTTTTAACTCCTGTTATTGGTAATACTTATTCTGGAGCTACTCCCCTTGGCTTAGCTTCTATTCTTGATAAAGCTAAATCTGGGGATAATATATTGGCTATTTCATATGGTTCTGGCTCTGGTAGTGATGCTTTTACATTATCTGTAACCGATTTGATTGATGAAAAAAGGGAATTAGCTCCTAAACTTAGTAATATGATTGAAAATAAATCTTATGTTGATTATGCTGTTTATGCTAAGTATAAGGGTAAATTAAGAATGTCCTAATATTTTATTTGGAATGATGTTTGAAATATAAGTTTAATATAATAATTTGGAGATAATTTAATATAATAATTATATTTATAATAATTATGTTAATATTATAATAATATTAATAAAAAATTTATAATAATATTAATTAAAATATTAATAACAATACAATATTGTAATAATATTTATAATACTATTTATAGTAATAGTTATAATAATAGTATATAATTTGGAGATATAGATAATATGAGAGATGTTGCGATTATAGGAGTTTCACAAACAAAATTTGGAGAATTGTGGGATTCATCATTTAGACAATTAATAGCTGAAGCAGGTCTTAATGCTATTGAAGATTCTGGAGTAGGGGGTAATGATTTAGATGCTATGTTTGTTGGAAATATGACTGCTGGTCTTTTTATCCAACAAGAACACATTGCTGCACTTATAGCTGATCATACTGGATTAAATCCAATCTCTTCAACTCGTGTTGAAGCTGCTTGTGCTTCTGGCGGACTTGCTCTTAGACAAGGGGTGATGGCTGTTGCTTCTGGATATCATGATATAGTTATTTCTGCTGGTGTGGAAAAGATGACTGATGTTGTTGATGCAACACCAGCTATAGCTACTGCATCTGATCAAGAATGGGAAGCTCAACAAGGTGTAACTTTCCCTTCACTTTATGCAATGATAGCTAGACGTCATATGTATGAATATGGAACTACTCGTGAACAATTAGCTGAAGTTTCTGTAATTAATCATAAGAATGCTTCTAAAAATCCAAGAGCTCAATATCCATTTGAGATTAGTGTGGATAAAGTTTTAAATTCTACTGTAGTTGCAGATCCTTTAACTCTTCTTGATTGTTCTCCTGTTACTGATGGTGCAGCTGCAATAGTTTTATGTCCTGCTGAAATGGCAAAACAATATACTGATACTCCTATTTATGTAAAAGCTTCTACTCAGGCTTCTGATACAATAACTTTACATGATAGGAAAGATATTACTACCATTGGATCTACTAAAGTTGCAGCTAAAAAAGCTTATGAGATGGCTGGTGTCACAACGAAAGATATTGATGCTGTGGAAGTTCATGATTGTTTTTCAATAAATGGTATTTTAGCTATTGAGGACTTAGGATTTGTTGAGAAAGGAAAAGGCGGAAAAGCAGTAGAAGAAGGTATAACTCATATTGATGGTGAAATACCAGTAAATCCATCTGGAGGACTTAAAGCCAGAGGCCATCCATTAGGTGCTACAGGTATTGCTCAAGCTGCTGAAATTGTATGGCAATTAAGAGGGGAAGCTGATAAACGTCAAATTGATGGTGCAGAAATTGGTATGACTCATAATATTGGAGGTACTGGTGGTACTGCAGCTGTTCATATCCTTTCTAGATAATTTTGTGTTATTTAATTATAACACTTTTTTAAATATAATTATATTTTAAAAGAAGTTTTTATTTTTTTATTTTTATTATTTATATTTTAGTTTTTATTATTTTTTATATTATTTTTGTATTTATTTTATTAAAAATAATATAATTTATAGAATTATAATTTAAATCATGTTTTAGGATGTTATTTTAGGAAATACTTTTATAAAGATATACTTTTATAAATATTCTTAGAATAATAATTAAAAATAATATTAAAATTAATATTAAGAAGATAATAAAAAGAAGATTTTAGAAGAAGAGATTAAATTCTCTTGGGGGGAGAATTATGAAATCTTCTTCTTAGTGTTTAGATTTTTAATGAAATCATTAACACAATTCTTATTTATGTTTATGTTTTCATATATACTTTATTTTTATTTAATTGTAGTAAAATAGTTTGCATTGGATAAAAAAGTTTTATTAAATGAATATAATACAATTAATAATTAGATTATTTTATCAATGTTTAAAATTAATTCTTTTAATTAATGTTTTTAATCTTATTTTTATTTGTTAATTTTATTTACTGGTTTTATTTTTCCATGCTTTAATTCTTTGATATTAATTTATTTATTATTTTATTTATTAATTTATCTATTAATTTATCTATTAATTTATTCCTGATTATTTAATAGATTATCAATGAATTCCATATCTAAGTTTTCTTCAACTATTTTAGCTAATCTGTCAATAGAATAATCTTTTTTTGTTTCATAAGGGTCTTCTTCAAACTTTGTTTCAAGCCCTTTATTTTTTCTTATATAATTTAAAAATTCTCTTCTAAAGTTATAATTATGAAATATCCCATGGAAATAGCTACCAAATACATTTCCATTTATTGCTCCATCAAAGAGCATTTTCTCATCTTTTTGTTTTATGTTTCCTATACCTTTCTTTATTTTTAATAATGGTAATTCGGTTCTAAAATTATTAGTGTCTTTATTATTTTTATTAATGTTATTATTTTTATAATTATTATTATCATCAGTATTATTATAATTATCAGCGTTATTATCATTAACAGTATTGTTATAATTATCAGCGTTATTATTATTAGTAGTATTAGTAGTGTTATTGTTATTATTGTTATAATGGGAGGGGTCTAATGTTGTAATTCCTTCATGAATTTCATAACCTTTAATTATTTCACCTTTTATAGATGAGAATATGTTTTTAAAGTCTCCATATTCATCTTTAATTGTTCCTTCATTTAATATAACTCCCTCACTTTGTTCGACAATTTTTTCTTCTGAAAGATTGTTCTTAAAAAATGTTTCTATATTTAAAAGACCAAGACCATCAACTGACCCTTCCTCAGATTCTCTTCTATTTTCATCATATATTTTTTTTCCAAGAATTTGATATCCTCCGCATATTCCTACTATTGGAACATTAGGATGTTTCTTGTTAATCTCTCTTATTTGATTAGCCATTCCACTTTTTTCTATAGCTATCATATCTTCGGTTGTGTTTCTTGTTCCAGGTATTAAAATTGCATCAATATCAATAATTTCACCATTAGGATTTATTATATTATCATTTATATCAATAAGCTTTAAACCAACATCATCTTCAAATTCAAAAGGATCAATATCTGTAAAATTAGCTATTTTAGGCAGACGAATAACTCCAATAACAACATCCTTATTTGAATTAAATTTATGCTCAAATAATGATGCAGAATCTTCTTCTGGTAAATGAAGGTCATGATCATAAGGTAAAACTCCTAAAACTGGGGCATCAATAATTTTCTCTATTTTTTCAATTCCAGGCATTAATATATCTAAATTTCCACTAAATTTGTTTATTATAACTGCTTTCAGTCTTGATCTATCATAATCATCTAAAAGTGAGAAAGTTCCAGCTATTGATGCAAAAACTCCTCCTTTATCAATATCTGCAACAAGTAGTACATCAGCATTAGCTATATGGGCTATTTCCATGTTAGCTAAATCTTCTTTTCTCATATTTATTTCTGCTGGTGATCCTGCTCCTTCAATAAAAATGATGTCATATTCCTTTTTAAGTTTTTCAAGTGACTCATTTATTGCTGTTAGAGCTTTTTCTCGGAATTTGTGCTGATAATCATAAAAATTCATATCAGCTACAGCTTTTCCTTGGATAATTACTTGGGATTTGAAATTTCCTTTTGGTTTAAGAAGGATAGGATTCATATGTATGCTTGGTTCAACATCTGCAGCTTCTGCTTGTAAAACTTGGGCGATAGCTATCTCTCCATTTTCTTTTGTAGTGTAAGAGTTAAGTGACATATTCTGTGATTTAAATGGTGCTACTTTATAACCTCTTCTGGAATATATTCTGCAAAGAGCAGCTACCATAACACTTTTTCCTGCATTTGATGAAGTTCCTTGAACCATAATACATTTAGCCATTTTTTTACCTTTTTAGATAATTTTATTTTTTAGAAGTTTTTTGATTAATATATAAATATGGACTTATAAAATTGTTAGTTGAATATATAATTCTTGTAAACTTGATAAGATATTTGTTTTATTAAATTATATCTTAATAAAATCATATATTAAAATTTAATTTAAGTAAAGTTTAATTGATTTATTTATTTTTATTTTTTTCATATTTAAATTAATTACATAATATAATAATTAATAATCTGTAATAGTTAATATTTTCCATAATTAAATTATTATAATATAAAATTTAATATTAAGTTTCATATTTTTTTAATTAAGTTTATATTATTTTATTTACTTTAATATTACTAGAAATGATTTGATATTATTTTAATTATACTGGTATTATATTAATCACTCTTTTTTATATTTTTATTACATAATTTTATAATTTTTACAAATTTTTATTATTATTAGAAAATTAAAGATTTCTTAATTTTATAAAAATAAAAAATTTTTATAATTATATAAAACTTATAAAGTACTTTATATTGAAAACATTTATTAATGATAGAGTACAACATATTCATACAAAAAGTTAGTTTAATATTTATCTATTTTTTTATTATTTTTATTTGAAAATCTATGTCAAAATAGATGAAAATGTTTTTTGAAACTAACATATTCTATATATAAAAAGATAAATAATATTCTATCCTAAATATTAAATTTTATTAAAAAAATTTCTAATATTAAAAAATTTCTAATAACATAATTTGAATCAATGATAATTATTATTAAAATTATTGTTGAACAAAAATAATAATCAATAAAATAATAAAAAGATTTAAATGTTTATTAGATAAATAAGACTATTGAATATTAATTAAATTTAATTGATTATAAAAAATAAATTTTAGTTAATTGTAAAATGGTTAAAAATCCAATTCAAGCTTAATTGAGGTTACTATATGAAAATTAATAAAGAATCCTCTAAATTTTTGGATGATTCACAAAAAAAATTTGAAAGTAGTATGAATTATAATAATATTAAAAGTACTTATAGTATTAAAAAAACTAATATTAAAAGTACGGAAAATATTTGTTTTAATGATATTAATGGTAGTGTGAACTCTATCAAAGATATAAATCCAAATAAAACTTCAATTAAGAAAGAGGCGATTAAAATTACATTTGATACTAATAAAAATCATACTAATAAAAATCACAATCTTGCAGAAAATATGGAGAATGATGATATTTCTGAAGATGAACAAAAAAATGAGAATATAGGAAAAGAAGAAATTGAATCAGAGGATAATGATTTAGAAAATAATAAAGATGAATTACCTCAAAGTAATGAAGATTCTAATCATGAAAAACAAAACATGTTAGATTACGAAGATATTGGGAGTACTAAGGATATTGATGTTCCTCCTCTTTTAATAGATCAAGTTATTGGGCATGAAGAGTCTGTTGAAACCATTAAAAAAGCAGCTAAACAAAGAAGAAATGTTCTTCTTATTGGTGACCCTGGTGTTGGAAAATCTATGATAGCTAAGGGTATGGCAGAACTTTTACCTCCAGAAGTACTTCAAGATGTTTTAGTCTATCCAAATGCTGAAGATTCTAATAATCCTTTGATTCGTACAGTTCCTTCTGGTGATGGTAAAAGAATTGTAATGGCAAATAAAAGTACTACAAAAGGTTATGAAGAGAAGAAACTTATTGTCACAATGATCTTAATTGCTGGTGTTCTAGCTCTTGGTTTTATATATAGGACTCAGCTGTTATTTGCAATTTTAGCTGCTCTTTTCATATTCTTTATATCCATGCAAATAAAACCTAAAAACATCACAATGGCTCCAAAGCTATTAGTTAATAATTCTGAAAAAAGATTTGCACCATTTGAAGATGCTACTGGTGCTCATGCAGGTGCACTTTTAGGAGATGTTCGTCATGACCCTTATCAATCTGGTGGTCTTGGTACTCCTGCACATGAGCGTGTTGAACCTGGTATGATTCATAAAGCTAATCGTGGAGTTTTATACATTGATGAAATTGGTACAATGACCATGAAAACTCAACAAGAACTCCTTTCAGCTATGCAAGAGAAAAAATACTCTATAACTGGTCAAAGTGAAAACAGTAGTGGGGCTATGGTTCGTTCTCAAGCAGTTCCATGTGATTTTGTTCTTGTTGCATCAGGTAACATTCAAGTTTTAGAAGGTATGCATATTGCAATGCGTTCTAGAATTAGGGGTTATGGTTATGAAGTCTTTATGAAGGATAACATGCCAGATACAAAAGAAAATAGGAAGAAACTTATTCAGTTTGTAGCTCAAGAAGTTAAAAACGATGGTAGAATTCCTCATTTTTCACCAGAAGCATTGGATGAAATTATAAGAGAAGCTAAGAGAAGAGCTGGTAAAAAAGAATCTCTTACTTTACGACTTAGAGATCTTGGAGGGCTTGTTCGTGCAGCAGGTGATGTAGCTAAAGAAGAAGGAGCTAATCTTGTTCATGCAGAACATGTTTTAACAGCTAAAAAGTATTCTAGAACATTAGAACAACAAATTGCTGATAGGTCTATTATTCAAAGAAAAGAGTATGCAGTATTCAATCCTGAAGGTGGAAAAATTGGTATTGTTAATGGTTTATCTGTAATTGGAGATAGAAGTGGTTTAATGTTACCAATAGCTGCAGAAGCTGCTCCTGCTCAAAGTAAAAGGGAAGGAAAAATCATTGCTACAGGTAAATTGGGTGAAATAGCTAAAGAATCTGTTCAAAACGTTAGTGCACTAATCAAAAAGCACACTGGTACTGATATTTCTCTGTATGATATTCACATTCAGTTTTTACAAACCTATGATGGAGTTGAAGGTGATAGTGCAAGTGTTTCAATTGCAGCAGCTGTTATTTCAGCTATTGAAGAGATTCCAATTGATCAAACTGTTGCTTTAACTGGATCACTTAGTGTTCGTGGAGATGTATTGCCAATTGGTGGAGCTACTAGTAAAATAGAAGCTGCAGCTGAAGCAGGAATTAAAAAAGTTCTTATTCCAAGATCTAACATGAAAGATGTTATGATTGAGAAGAAGTATGAGGATGCAATTGAGATTATTCCTGTTGATACTTTAAGTGATGTTTTAGAAAACATTCTTATTGGTTGTAGTGAAAAAAATAGTTTGATAAAAAAAATGAAAAAGATTAGTAGTGCGGTAGCTGATAAAGTTCCTAAAAGACCTTTAAATGCATGTGATATACCTAGCAAATCCTAATTAATTTAGGATTTATTTTTTATTTTTATTAGTTTTATTATAATTTTAATTTTATTATTGTCTTTAGTTTTTTATTATTTTTATAACTGTTTTTAATTTTTATTATCTTATTGCATCTGCTATGACTTTAGCTATTGAGATACAGCTAACTTCTGATTTTAATGAATCTGTACCAGCTATAGATTTGGCTCCAGCAGAATATATTTTTAAAACAGCATCATTAACAAGAATGGGATGAACACAACAAACACTAACAGATTCTGCACCTTGTTCTTTTAGAATTCCTATTGCATTAACAATTGTGCCTCCAGTAGCTATAATATCATCAATAATTATTGCTTCTTTTCCTTTAACAGACTTTATATCTACTTTTTTTTCATTTTTGTTTAAATTAACTAAATCTGGATCATCTTCAGAAAAATCACACCTAATATCTGCAATCTTTGTTTCAACTTTATCAGGTCCTAAACGCACTTTATTCATATATGTACAGCTACAATCAATTATTTTAGCTATATCTTCTGCAAAGCCTAATGCTCCTTTATCAGGTGCTATTATTATAGGATCGGTAGATATAGAATCTATATAATTAGCAATCGATCTCATAGCTGAGATATTCTTAGTTGGAATATTAAAAAAGTCTCTTACACTGTCTTCATGAAGATTTACAGAAATTACTTCATCGGCACCAGCATCTTCAATGATATTAGCTATTATCTGTGCTGAAATTGATTCTCCACTTTTAAATCTTTTTTCTTGCCTACCATAACCAAAATAAGGAATAACAACTTTTAATTTTTCAACACCAAGATCTTTTAATGTTTTTATTAAAAATAATAGTTCAATCAGGTTTTCATCCTGAGGATATCCTGTGGATTGAATAATAACTGCTTCTTTATCAATTTCTCCCTTTACTCGAAGATATCTTTCTCCATCAGGAAATTTTTTCGTTTCAATTGGACATAAACAATCTCCAAGTTCTTTTGCAACATTAGCTGCTAATTTTTGGGACGCTGAACCACCGATTATCAATAATATCACCATTTAACTATAAGATTAATATGTATTATTTATTATTTATAGTTTAGTTTTTACTTAATAATAACTTAATAATAAATATAGTAATAAATATTGTAATAAGTATAGTAATAACTACAGTAATAACTACAGTAATAACTATAGTAATAACTATAGATATGATAAATATTTTAGTATTAATATAATATTTTAATTTATAATATAACTTTTTAGTTATTTTAATAACTTTTATTTAAGATTTTAATAAATAGTATTATTAAACCTAAAATTAGAATTAAGTTTATTAATATTTAGCAATATTTATTAATATTAATTAATATTAGATATTTATTAATATTTTAGATATTTTTTTATTTTAGATATTTTTGTATTTTGGATATTTTTGGAAAAATATATTATATATGTTTTATAAATATTTTTTTAATATATCTAATTTAAGTTTTATATATTTAAATTTAAGTTTAATATATAATTTTATGTTGGATATATAATTTTAAGTTTATATATTTAATTTAATAATGTCTAATTTAATATTAAATTTATTTTTTTAAGAGGTGTACTGATGCATGAATTATCAATGGCAGATGGTATTTTAAAGGCAGTTATTTCAAATGCAGAGCAAAATGATGCTACTGAAGTTACTGAAGTTACTATTGAAATTGGAAAGTTAGCTCTCCTAAATCCTGAACAAGTTAAGTTCATGCTTGGTGTTCTTAGTGAAGATACAATAGCAAAGGATGCTAATTTTGTTATGGTTGAAATTCCTATTGAAATTAAATGTAAAGAATGTGGATATATTGGTTTAGCTGATAGTGATGATTTGGATCATTATGCTCCTATGGTAGAGTGTCCTAAATGTGAAAATAAAATTATTGAAGTTACCAATGGTAAAGATTGTATTGTAAAAAATATAGTTATTGAAAAACCTGATGATTAGGTATTATTTTTATTAGAGAATTGAATCTGATTAGGATAATTATTAATAAATAATGGTTATTAAAATAGTATGATTATTAAAAGATTATGATTATTAAAGGTTTATAAAAGTTTATTAGATATTGAGAGATGGTTATTAATGCATAAAGTAGCAGAAATTGAAGTTCAACATAATATAATGAAAGCTAATAAAAAACTAGCTGATAAAAATCAAGAAATTTTTAATGGAAACAATGTTTTTTGTGTAGATTTTGTAGGTGCAATTGGTTCTGGTAAAACTTCACTTATTGAAGATCTTATTGATAATATGGATGGTTCAATTGGAGTTATAGCTGGTGATGTAATAAGTAAATTTGATGCTGGTAGATTTGAGCGTCATAATGTTCCTGTTGTAGGTTTAAATACTGGAAAAGAATGTCATCTTGATGCACACCTTGTTGAACATGTTTTAGATGACATGCCAATGGATAAAATTGATTATCTTTTCATTGAAAATGTGGGAAACCTTATTTGTCCTGTAGACTTTGATCTTGGTTCTCACATGAGAATTGTGGTTATAAGTGTTAGTGAAGGTGATGATACTGTAGAAAAACACCCTTTAATATTCCAGAGTGCAGATCTCGTTATTATTAATAAAGTTGATATAGCTGATGCTGTTGGTGCAGATAGTGAGAAAATGTTTAATGATGTTCATGATATTAATCCTGAAGTTGAAGTTATAAAAACCAGTCTTAAGGAAGGTATTGGTTTAGATAAGGTTATTTTAGCTATTGAAAACTTTAAAAATAATATTTAAGTTTAAAAATATTGTCATGTTTAAAAATAATATTTAATATATTACTAAAATTGAATAAAGTATTATTAAAATTGAATAAAGGTGGTTATTTTGAAAATTTGGATAGATATAACAAATTCTCCTCATGTAAGGTTCTTTAAAGATATAATCAAATATTTTCAAGATGAGGGTGAAGATTTAATAATCACTGGAAGACAATTTGGTGATATCCATAAATTAATGGATATGTATGGATTCGATTTTATTTCTGTTGGAAAACATGGTGTTTCTCTTGAAGAAAAGTTAAAGGAAAGTACAGCTAGAGTTGATAGCTTAGTTGATATTATAGCTCATGAAAAAATTGATGTTGCTTTATCTAAACATTCTATTGAATTACCTCGTATTTCATTTGGTCTTGGAATACCAAGTCTTTATGTTTTAGATAATGAACATGCTGAAGCAGCTAATAAACTTACTCTTCCATTGTGTGATAGGTTGATAGCTCCAAGAATCATTGATATGTGGAAGTTAATTGGTTATGGTGCGAATCCTAATAAGCTTATTAGATATAATGGAACTTCTGAAATAATTCATTTTAAAAGTTTTAAGTATAATGAAAACATTTTAAGTGATTTAAATATTGATTTAATAAATCCTAAAACTATTTTAATGAGGCCTGAACCCTCTCTTGCATCTTATCTTGATGCTGACTGTAGAGAGTCTGTTCTTTCTCCAATTGTAGATGTATTGAAAGAGTATGCAAACATTTTGATTTTACCTCGTTTTAAGGAACAATCAGAAATATTTAAAGATATTGAAAATGTTACAATTTTAAAGCCTCCTGTAGATACTTCAAGTATAATAAAACGTTGTGATCTAGTCATCGGTGCTGGTGGAACAATGAATCGGGAAGCTGCGGTTTTACATACTCCAGTTATCTCATGCTATCCTGGAACTCCATTATCTGTTGATAAATATTATATTGATAAAGGATTAATGTTTAGGTCTAATAATACAGAAGAGGTTATAAATAAAGCACTTAGCTTTCTTGTTAATCCTTCTAAGAAGAAAGAAATTAAACATGATAATTTATTCCAATTGATTGTTGATAATGTATATGAGTTAAGTGGTAAAAAATAATAATATTTTAATGATGTTTACTACTTTTATTTATTTAATTTATTTATTTTATTTATTTTATTTATTTTATTTCATTTATTCCTTTTATTTCTTTTATTTACTTATTTTTATTTACTTATTTTTATTTAATTTTATTTAGTCTTTTCTAATCTTTTTTAGTCTTTTTAATCTTCTTTTAATTCTATGATATTTTTATTTATTTTCTAATATTAATTGTAATTTTTATTTTTATTTTTATTATTTCTAGATAATACTTATAGATAGGTTTTATAGATAAATTTAAATACTTATAAAATAAATCTTTTATAGGTATTATAATATCATTAATACCATTAATTGTTGTTAATATGTAGGGGCTGGTAGCTCAGATGGTAGATCGTCGCCTTGGCATGGCGGAGGCCCCGGGTTCAAATCCCGGTCAGTCCATTTTTTAATTATACTTCTTTTATACATCCATTATCTTTAAAAATTTTCATGAGAGTTTTTAAAAGTATTTAGATGTGTTTTCTAATTTGTAGAAAAACTTTTTATTGAATAAGTATAAATACATTTATACTATAAATAATAAGATTATGAATATTAAATTTTAATATTAAATTTTAATATTAAATTTTAATAATGAATTTTAATATTGGATTTTAATAATGAATTTTAATAATAGATTCTAATAATGAATTTTAATAATAGATTTTAATAATAAATTTTATATAAATATATTTAAAAGGGAGTTTTAAATGCCTTTAATAGCTCAAGATCATTTTCAATTTATATTAGAAATAGGGGCAATAATATTTGCTTTGGTAGCATTTACTATTAATTTAGTTCCAATTTCTCTTAGTATAATTACTTTCCTATCACTTTTCTTATCGGTTGCATTCACTCTTCTCTTTGGAGCAGATTTAGCAATGCTATTTTTATCCTTTGGACAGAATGAGTTTACACATCCTTTTGGACCAATAGCACTTTTAGCTATTATAACTTCTCTAGCTTCATTAAAAGTAATGGAAGATTCTGGTGTTAATGTAAAAAGTTTACAAAAATTTGTATTTATTTTATTGATAGGAGTAACTATATTTGGAGGGTTAATGCATAGATCTTTCTTACTTCTTTGGATTTTAGGCCTATTTGTAGGATATTTCCTAATATCTAAATCTTTTAGACAAAAGTCATTTTTAACTATAAAAAGAGTTTTAATATTTTGTGGTTTAGGTGGAGCAGCTTTTGTTTGTCTTGAATTACTTTCTGCTATAACTCATATGGAAATATTTTCCCCACTTCTTAGGATTACAAGGATTGAAACAAATTCTCTTGCAAGTTTAAAAATGGTTTTACATAATACACAGTTAATTGGCCATACTCCAGGTTCTGCATATTGGGGTGCTGAAGATACTGGATTTGCTTCAGGTTATATAAGTCTTCCAATGTCGTTCATTCTATTGTTTGGTTTACCATTCCCTCTGTTTTATGGTGTGTTGGTAACTAAAAAGGATGCTATAGATTATATGCTTCCTGGAATATTTGGTTATTCATTTGATTTTGGATATCTTGGTTTAATTGCTCTGATTGGCTTCACTCTGTTCACGATAATCATTGGACTCATGGTTCTTCGTGAATACAGGGCTAGGCGTGAAAAAAATAATAAAAAGTATCTTGGAAAAGAAGTTCTTTTAATAGGGTCTCTTACAGCTTTTATAGCTCAAGCTATTGTGGGCATGTTTATATTTAACCGTTCTATTAATGGTACTGCTCTTTTAACGTTTATATTCCTAGCCTCGCTAGTTATTTCCCATGTAATATCTCTTAAACGGAACTAAATATTATTTATATGGTATTAATTTGATATGGTATCAATTCGAGTATTATAATTTGAGTATTTATTAAATATTAAAACAATTTAATATTATAATGATTAAATATATAATATATTTAATTATAAATATGATTAATTTAACACGATTAATTTAGCATGATTAATTTAGCACAATTAATTGTATAATAATAATTATTGCATAATATAATAAATACATAGAACATATTTAATAATAAACTTAATTATTTTATATTGTTATTAATATATATTCTTATTAATAATATTACTATTATTAATATTATACATTCATTATTACTTTATATCACAATTATTACTATTATTATTCTTATTACTATTATTATTACTATTATTAATAATACTATTATTAATATTATTAATATTATTACTATTATTCTTATGAATTATTATTTGAAAAAAATTTGAAAAATATAGAAATAAAAGATAGTGGGTAAAATTATGAAAAAAGCTTTGATTTTATTAGGATGTCCCGAATCTCCTTCTCAAACTCCAATGGCGATTTATGTTGCTCAAAAATTAGCTAAAATGGATTATGATGTTACTGTTGCTAGTACTCCATCTGCAGCTAAACTTTTAGAAGTTTCAGATCCTGAAGAATATTATGTAAAAAATAAGACTGATATTGAATCATGTTTAGATGGTCTAGAAAAAGGGCAATATGATTTATTAGTAGGGTTTGTTCATAAAGATGCAGCTGCTTCTTATTTTATTACCTTTTATCATCTTTTAGAATGCGAATCTATTGCTTTAGTTTTTGAAAAGGATAATGAGTTATTAGAAGAATTTGTTAAAATGGTTGATGAAAATACTGATTCTAAGATAGTTGCTGTTAGAGCTTTTCATAATCCAACTCCTCTTAGAGTTAAATTTGATAAAGTCTTAAAAGATTTATAAATATTCATTTTTTATTATAATTGAATATTTGAACATTATTTTAAAATATTTGGACATTATTTTAATATAGGGGGTGATTATATATGTCATTTTGTTTAGAAACTTACCTTCAACAATCTGATGATTATGAGGTTCTATTATCTCGGGCAGGATTTAAAGAATGTGCAGAAATTATAAAAAAGAAGTCTAACGAAGTTCTTTATATTAATCCTGGTGATAAGGTTCTTGGTGCACGTATTATAGGAATTCCTCCAATTCCTGTTGGCATAAATAAAGATAAGGGGACTATAATAATTTCTTATACTAAGCCTTGTCATGGGACTGCAGCTATTGAACTACCTGTAAATGATGAAGAAATTGAAAATATTAGAAAAATAGCTATTGAAAAATAGTGTTATATTTTAATAATATATGTAATAATATAATTGTTAACTAATAATGTTATTATATGTAGTAATATATGTAAATGCGTAAACGCATCATAAATATTAATTTTGTTATAAATTTTAATATTATCATTAGCATTAATATTATTATAATCAGTAGTAATATTATAAGTATTATATATTATTATAAGCATTATATATTATTATAAACTTTAATTTATAATTCTAACTTTTCTCCAAGTTGAATTTAACTATTGAAGTTTTCTTTTTATTATTTTTATTCTTTATTCATTTTATTCTTTTGATTCTTTTTATTAATTCTTAATTTTTGGTGATTAAATGATAAGTACTGTTGTTGGTAGCTACCCAGTTTTTTTAAAAAAAAATAAATCTATTAAAGGAAAAATACTTTCCAATATAGGGGCTTATGACCCATATAAATTAGCTATACGTTATGCTGTTGATTCACAACTAAAGGCAGGAATTGATCTAATTTCTGATGGTCAAGTTAGGGGTGAGATGGTTGAAATATTTGCTAAATCTATTCCTGGCTTTGAAATTGAAGGAAACACTTATTCCATTAAATCTAAAATATATAAACACAATAAATCTATTGGAGCAAATGATTTAAAATTAGCTATCAGGTATATGAAAGATTTTTTATCTAATTCTGAAGAATTTTCTAAGGAAGAAAAATCTAAAAAAGGTTTAAAAGGTATTATTACTGGACCTTCTACTATTATTCAATCTTCTAAATTAGGACCTATATACAAGGACAAAAGCAAAGCTATAATTGATATGGCTTATGCACTTAAGGAAGAGTCTCTGTCTCTTGAAAAAGCAGGAGCTAAGATAATTCAAATTGATGAACCCTTCTTTTCAACTGGTTTAATAGATATGGAAGTGGCTAAAGAATCTATTAATATTATAACTGAAGATTTAACTATTCCTGCAGCTCTACATTGTTGTGGAGATGTTAAAAGTGTCTTTAAAGATATTATATCATTTAATATAGATGTTATTGATTGTGAATTTGCAGGTCATCCAAATAATTTTAATATTTTAGAGAAAAATGCTAATTATTTAATCGATGAAGGTAAAAAAATTGGTTTAGGTGTTATAGATACTAAAAAACCTATTGCTGAATCTGTAGAAGATATATCTAAAATTATTGAAAAAGGGATTAAGATTGTAGGTAAAGAAAACCTTTTAATAGATCCTGATTGTGGTATGAAACTTTTACCAGATGAAGTGGCATTTAAAAAACTTCAAAATATGGTTAAAGCTATGAATTTACATAATTAGCTTTATTGAGATTTTAAAACAAGAAATAATTAAATAAATAAGTAAAAAATTATAGGTAAAAAATAAATAATAATAGTAAATAATAACAGTAAATAAAAATAAGTAACTAAAAATAAGTAAATAGAAATAAGTAACTAAAAATAAGTAATTAAAAGAAAAATAAATAAGTGATAAATAATATTATTTAATAAAAATATTATTTAACTCTTAATAACATATAAACAGAGCCATAATCTGTTGATGTTCTACCTTCAGTAATTGTTTTTCCATCTTTATCAGTAACTATTACATGAGTAGTTCCACTTCCTTGTTGATTAATTGTAATACTTGCATAGTTGCTTATAGTTCCTAGATCAATTTCTTGACTACCAGAGCCACTATTTTGAGAATATCTTCCATCAGTTGTAATATATGATGTCCAACTATTTTCTGTTTCTATATTAATGTTATATTCTCCCTGTGGTATGCTAATTGTTGAGGTTGTACTATTATTTCCTCCGATTGTAATATTTGTATTAGTGATTTCATTTGTTACTTGATTAGCTACGAAAGCAAAGGTTATAGCTCCAACCACACAAAAAATAGCTATAACAATAATTAATATCACAGCTACTTTTTTTCCTGTACTCCATTCATCAAAACCCATTTTAAACCCCCTAAATTTTAAATTTGATTCTGTATATGTTAATATTATGTATTTATAAATATATAATTATTATCTTTTGTTATAATATATTATTATTTTCATTAATTTTTTATTTTATAGGAAAAACTTAAAAAAGTATTATTTATAAATATAATAACTAGTACAAAATGTACTATGTTAATATACGTAAGTTGCAATGATTATTTCTGAATTGTAACGATTTGTAACTATTAATAAGAATAACAATTTAAAAATGTTAAATATAACTAATTGTCTTAAATAGGGGTGTAAATTAATGTTTGAAAAAGAATTAATGCAAAATATTAAAGAATCAGAATATAAAAAAGAAGTTTTAATGCTATTATTTGAAAAAGAAAGAACTAAAAATGAGATGATGGAGATTTTAAATATAAAAAGTCTCGAGTTATCAAGAATACTGCGATTTTTTAAGAAAAAAGAGCTTATAACATCTCATATGTCATTTGATCACCATGTTTTTGAATATTATATTGCAAATGATGGGGTTGTTTTATTGACAATGTTAAACAATGAATTAAACAATGAAAATAGTGATGATTGAATTTACTAGTTGTATATTTTCTTATATGGTTAAAAATGAATTTTCATTATATTCTCATTAGTATTATCCTTATTATTATAATTATTTATTATAATTATTTATTATAAAATTATAATTAGTTGTATTAATGTTTTTTAGTATTGTTTTCATGCTATTATTTTTATATTATCATTATTATTCATTATTACTTTTTTAAAAATTTACATAAAGTTTATATACTGTTTTATTCATAGCTTATGGTATTGAGTTTATTAAGAATTTTTATTAAATTCAATATTTTTTATTAATAAGAGGATAAAGGGAGGTGTAAAATTATGTATTTAAGTATGAATCGTAAACTTTTTTCTATAACTATTGGAATTTTTCTAATATTGTTTTTTTTATCATTATCTAGTTTAGATGCTGCAGTGATTGATAATGGTAATGGAAGTGTTTCTGTTAATGATTCTAGTACTATTAGTGATGGTTTAAATTCATTAACAACTAATTATCAGGGTAATGGTACAATTTATCTTAATGAAGGTAATTATAGTGGTTCAGGTAATGTAAATCAGACAATATCTAATCGCAATATTACTATAATTGGTAATGGGTCATCTGAAAAAACTGTAATTGATGGTTCTTTTGTTAATTGGTTATTTAGGATCAATAATGGCCAAATAACTCTCATTAACTTGAAAATAGCTAATTCTTTCACTGGGTTAAGTGCATATCCGGGTATTATTTCTATTAGTGATGGTGCTATCACTGTTTCAGGTTGTGATTTAATAAATAATATTAATAGTAATACTGCATCTCATACTGGTGGAGTAATTTTTGCAGATAATTCTACAGTGAATGTTATTAATTCTAATTTTATTAATAATTCTGCAATAAGAGGTTCAGGAATCACTGTTGAAAATTCAACAACATTTATTAGGAATTCTAAATTTGTAAATAATCATGATTCTTTTACTGGAGGAGCTTTTTATGCTTCAGGTAACAGATCTAGTGTTACTATTAGTAATTGTGATTTTATAGGAAACAATGCTACTTCTGGTGGTTCAATATATTTAGCTCAAATTGGTGGTCAAGATAACAACAATACTTTTGCAATAATTAATAATTCAAGATTCATTAATAATACTGGTACAAATTATGGTGCTATTTTCACTGGATTTAAAACTTATATTGTTAATTCTATATTCACTAATAATTCAGCTACTGTTAATGCTGGTGCTTTGTTAACTCAATATTATTGTAATATAACTAATTCTACATTTGAAAACAATAAAGCTAGCAATGGTGGAGCTATCTATAGTTCTGCTGCATTGTTTTTAATGAATTCTTATTTTACTAACAATTCTGCGAATGGTATTGGTGGTGCAATATATAAAGTTATTGACTATATATCTGCTGATGGTTGTTATTTTATAAATAATAGTGCTAATAGAGGTGCAGGAATAGGAATTTCATCTCTTGTAACATTAGATGTAAATAACTCTGTTTTCAACAACAATCAAGCTGTTGATTTTGGTGGAGCAATTTTTACTAATAACGGAAACTTTAATTCAACTATAGGTAATTCTAAATTTAATAATAACTCTGCTTCTTATGGTGGAGCCATTTATAATAATGGTAGAATGCTTTTGAATAATAATCTGATGTTTGGAAATTCTGCAACTATTTTAGGTAATGTTATATTTAATAATTATACTATAGGTATTCTTAATTTGACTTTTATTGGTAATAAAACTGTTTATCCTTCTTCTAAGGATAATGTAATTTTGAATGCTACTTTAATTGATGATATGGGTAATCCTATCACTGGTCAAATCGTAACATTTATTATTGAGGGTAATACTTATTCTGCTATGGTTGTTGAAGGAAAAGCTAGTATTATGTATAATTTTTCATCAAAAGGTGAATATGTTTTGACTGGATTTTATAATGGTAGTGGAATTTATCCAATAAATATTTATAATGGATTAATAAGCTTTTTTGGTAATTTAACTTCTGATTTATCATTAGATAAGAGCAAAGTTAAAGTTAATGAAACTGTAAAAGGTTCAGTAAATATTTCTAACATTGGAAATTGGAAAGAAGAGGATGTTATTCTTGTTCTGACATTACCAGATAATTTTATATTAGATATAATACCAACTAATGCAGTATATGATAGTCAAAAAAATACTTTGACCTGGTTTATTGGGGATTTAAATCCAGATGATAGTTTATCTTTTGATTTTATAGGTAAATTTATTAATTCAGGTAATTATACTTTTTATTCTAGTGTTTTTAATGATAATGTTTCTATTAATAATTCAGCGCTTATTGAAGTAATAAGAGAAGATAATAATAACACAAATAATACAAATAATACAAATAACACAAACAACACTAATAAAATAGATATTAATAACACCAATAATACAAATATTAATCAGGTTTATTCAGGTATGAAAGCTACAGGAATACCAATCATTGGATTAATATTAATAATCTTAAGTATAACTGGAATTGGTGTTTATAGGAAAAAATAAAATCATTAAAAATTTTTAATTTTTAAAGTTTTTTGAGGATTTTTTAATCCTCATTTTTTTTAATTATTAGTTTTTAGTTTTGCTATATGAGTTATAAACAATGATAAATAAGTGAGTATTAAATATTATAATCATAAAATGGAAATGATTAATATTTTAAATGGTATTGATGTTGGAAATAATTATAATTATGTTTATGGAGATATTATATATTCTTTCAAACTATTTTTAGGTCAGAATAATGAGTATATTGATGAAATTATAAATATTGTTGGTGAAGGCAACAAGTTGTAAGTTATCTTCAAAGAATAATATTTTTGAATATATTATATCTAATGTTGATATAATCTCTAAATAATTCTAATAATGAAAATACAAACAATACAACTACTAATCATATTACTAGACAATTTGACAATAATCTAATTTATTCAAATATGAAATCTACGGGTATAACTTTAATTACTATAATTTTGATAACTATTGTTTCATCATTGTTTTTTAATGTTAAAAAGAAAAAATAATTTATAACAGTATTTTTTTAGGTAGATATATTTTCAAATTTACTAAATTTCAAATTTTTCAAATCTTTCAAATTATTTTTTAAATTATTTTTTAAATTTTTATTTATTTTTATATGATAATAGCTATAAATAATAATAGCTATATATAATATTTATATAAATGATTTATGTAACTGATTTTCAAATATTTGGAGATATAAAATGCCTATATTAATAGAAGTTGATGAAATAGCTGATGGATGGGAAACATTAGTTAAGGAAATAATGAAAAACGGTAAAGATGTTAATGATGAAAGAGGTTCTTTAACTAAAGAAATTTTAAATGTAATGGTTTCTATTAAAAAACCATTTGGCAAGGATGCTGGAGGGGATTTCTTTAATATTCAATCTAATTCTCATGATATATCTAATATAAGAGTTCCTGAAGGCTATTTCTGGAAAGGTGACAGGTTAAAAACTTATAGTGAACAATTTATAAGTGATGATAAACAAGGGTTTGTTTATACTTATGGAAACAGGCTTAGAGCTCATTTTGGAGGTGTAGATCAAATAAATGAAGCTATTGAAAGGCTTAAAAATTGTAGAGAATCTAGAAGAGCAATTTCTATCACCTGGGATCAAGTGGTTGATTCAAAAAATGATGAAGTTCCTTGTATGATCTTAGTTGACTTTAAAATAAGGGATGATAAGCTTTATACAACTGCTCTTTGGAGAAGTCATGATATTTACGGGGCTTGGTTTCCAAATGCAGTAGGTCTTAGCTATCTAGCTCAATATGTTTCAGAAAGAGTCGATGCAAGTATTGAAACAATAACAATTCATTCAATCAGTGCTCATATTTATGAGGTTAATTTTAAAGAAGCTCGAGAGCTTTTGTAGTTATTAAATAGCTATTTTATTATTATATTATTATAAATTATATGCTATTTTTTATTTTTATAGATTATATGCTATTTTTTTTATAAATTGTTATTTTATTCTTTATAATTAATTTTTATAAGTACACTTTATAATTCATTATTTTATTTTTAGATGTTAATGCTAATTTTTATTGCATAAATTTAATAATGATAATAGTAAAATAAATAATTATATTGATTAATGTCTTATCAATATTATCTTATCAATATTCTATTGATATTACTTCTATAATTTTTCATATTACTATTAAAAAAATTACTATATTAATAAAAATTACCAAATAAGAGGATATAATGAAAATAGGGATGTCACATGGTGCTGGTGGAGAAGTTATGGGGAAACTTATCTCTGAAACTATTCTTAATAACTTATCAAAAAAATCTGTAAATGGGGGGATAGGGTTAGATGCGCTTGATGATGGGGCAACAATACCTTTAGAAGATTATGAGGTAGTTGTTACTACTGATGGTCACACTATAAACCCTTTGTTTTTCCCAGGTGGAGATATTGGTAGAATTTCTGCAGCTGGGACAATAAATGATGTTGCTGTTATGGGAGCAAAACCTTTAGCTATTACAAATGCAATGATAATTAAAGAAGGCTTTTCGATTGAAGATCTTGATAAAATTATAAAATCTATGGATGAAACTTGTGCTGAAGTAGATGTAGCTATTATAGCTGGTGATACTAAAGTTATGGAACAAGATAAAATTGATGAGTTGGTTGTAGTAACTACTGGCATTGGTATTGTAGAAAAAGGTAAAGCTATAAGAGACTCTGGATTAAATGTTGGGGATAAAATAATCATTACTGGAAGTGTTGGAGATCATGGAATCTCTTTAATGTCTTTTAGAGAAGGTTTTGGTTTTGAAACTGACCTTAAATCTGATGTTGCTCCTGTGTGGGGAATGGTGGAAAAGGCTCTTGAAGTTGGAGGAGTTACTGCTATGAAAGATCCTACAAGAGGAGGATTAGCTAATGCTATTAATGAAATGGCAAGTAAATCTGGTGTTGGAATCCTTCTTCAAGATGAAGCAATACCTATAAAACAACAGGTAAAAGCTGTTTCTGATATGCTTGGTATAGATCCTTATGAAGTTGCAAATGAAGGAAAAATTGTTATGGGTGTTAAACCTGATTTAGCTGAGGAAACATTAGATGCAATTTCTAAAGATAAATATGGAAAAGATGCAGCTATTATAGGAGAAGTTATTGAAAATAGTAATACTCATGTTTTAATAGAAACTGAAGTTGGAGGGCAGAGGATTTTAGAATCTCCAATTGCAGATCCAGTTCCTAGAGTGTGTTGATTTTTATTAATGATTATAATTATTAAAAAATCAGAGATTTCTTAAGTTTATAAAAATAAAAAAATTTTCATAATTATTAATTCATTGTTTTAGTATTAATTCATGATTTAATAAATATTTATTAAAATGGTGTTATCATGGTAAGTGTGTTTAAAAAAAGGGTTTTAGCATATATTGCTGACTATTTTGTTGTTTCAGCTATTATGTGGATTATAGCAGAGTTATTGTATATTATTGTATTCCCTTTTTCTGCATTTTTTGTTTATGAATATATGATAATCTTAGCTCCTATTATTGGTTTAGCCTATTTTATTCTACTAGAAAAAAAATTAGGAACAACTGTTGGAAAACATTTATTATTTTTAAAGGTTCTTTCAACTGATAGCTATAATTATAATAATAAAATTTCATATAAACAATCTGTAATAAGAAATCTATCAAAAATTTATTGGATACCTATAATATTTGATATTTTAATTGGTAGATTTACTGGTTCTTCTAATGAAAGAATTTTAGGAAGACTTTCTCATTCTGAAGTTGTTCTAGAAGATATGCAATATTCGAATAAAGTAAGTTTAAATCCTGAGTTAAGCGAAGATAATGATTAAATCTTATTAATAATTTATGAATATTGGTTTTATAATTGTTAAATCAATAATTTTTAAATTTATTATTGTTAAATCTATAACTATTAAATCTATAACTATTAAATTTATAAATATTAAATCCATAGATATTAAATTTATAACTTTTAAATCTATAGTTCGCTGTTAAATCTATAGCTGTTAAATTCCCAATTGTTAAATATGAATATTATATTTGTTGAATATTGTATTTGTTGAATATTATGTTTGTGAATGTTAGGTGATAATTTGGAAACAATTATATGGCCAGTTTATATTGATTCAAGTAAAAGTCGGAATGATGGAAGGAAAATTAGTAAAAATAATGCTGTAACTAATCCAAAATTAACTGAAATCGCTCGTGCTGCACGTAAATTAGGTTTAAATCCTAAAACTGAAGATGATAAGTATTACCCTAGGTTTTGGTGGGATAGTTCTGGGAGAATCATAGTTGAACGTGAAGAAATATCAAAAAATAAGCTTTTAGTTGATATTAGTCAATCAATAAAATCTTTAAGAAAAAAATAGTTTAAAGGTATAATTATTTAAAAGCTTTTAAATAATTACACGATAATTATTAAAACTATATTAGTTAATATTACAATTATATTTAAACTAAATATGTTTTAAAGGATAATTATACTTATTATTATAGAATATTACTAAAACTATTACTAAAACCATTATTAAAACCATTATTAAAATTATTATTAAAATTATTAATATTATTATTAATATTATTATTAAAACCATTATTTATATTATTATTAAAATTATTAATATTATTAATATTTAATATTATAAATATTTTTATAAATATTATTATAAATATTATTAATTTTAAAGAGTTCTAAAGGGAAAGTATGGAAAAATTACCTTTAAAAATGAAACAATTATTCAATAAAGCTAAATTAATGATAGAATCTTCAGAAGATATTAAAATTTATAGTCATAATGACTGTGATGGTATATCTGCAGGAGCTATTTTATCTACAATTCTTGATAGGCGAGAAAAAGACCATGATATTGAGATTGTTAGTTTAGATAAACTCGAAAATTTGGAAATAGAAAATGAGTTAACTCTATTTTCAGATTTAGGTTCTGGCCAAGAAGTTGATAAATTAGCTAATAATGATTCAAAGATAATTATTTTAGACCATCACCCTCCTATTCGAGATTTAAACTATCGAGATAAAGTTTCTTACAACTATTTAGAAATAAATCCTCTTCATCATGGTATTGATGGTTCTTATCATGTTTCTGGTGGAGGATTAAGCTATTTATTAGCTAGAGAATTTGGATATGCTGATTTAAGTTGGATTGGTGTTCTTGCAGCTATTGGAGATATGCAAAATAGTAGTTCTGGTAAACTTGAAGGTTTAAATTCAATTATCTTAAATGATAGTGTTAATCAAGGTTATGTTCAATCATTTAATGATTTATCTTTATATGGAAGACAAACTCGTCCTCTTTTTGTAGCTCTTTCTTATTTTAGTGATGTTAATTTACCTATAACTAATAATAGAACTGAATCAATAGCTTTAATGAAAGATTTAGGTATTCCTCGTAAAGTTGGTGATAGGTCTAGAACACTTAGTGATTTAGATATTTCTGAGAAGGGGAAATTGTTTTCAGAGCTTGTTAAAATGTTATCTAAAGAAGTTCCTAAACGATATATTCATTATGTTCCAAAGCTTGTAGCTAGTGATTCTTATGAGTTTATGATGGAGGAAAACCATACTTTTTTAAGAGATGCTGCTGAATTTTCAACTGCTATGAATGCATGTACAAGGAATAATCGTGAGGATATAGCTTTAGAAATATTAAAAGGTAATAGGACTGATGCTTTAGATCAACTTGAAATTATTTCAAAAGAGCATAGAAGATACCTTGCTCAAAATATTCATAGAATCGAAGAAGAAGATATGATTAAAAACTTAGACAATATACAATACTTTGATGGAAATGGTATTAAAAGTCAGGTTGTTGGAACTATTGCTGGTATGATTCTTAGTTATGGTGATTGGAGAAAACCAATGATTGGTTTTACTCAAATTAGTGATGAAGATGAAAATTTAAAGGTTTCTCTTCGTTGTTCAAGATTACTTGCTTATGATGGTATTCATTTTGGTAATATTATAAGAAAAGTGTCTAAATCTATTGGGGGTAGTGGAGGAGGACATTCTGTTGCTTGTGGAGCTTATATTCCTCTTGATAAAAAAGAAGAGTTTTTATCCACTTTTAATAATCAATTAAATGGAATTTTATAAATTAATATATATGGGTTTTATAAATTAATATATGTGGGGTTTATAAATTAGTATATGTTGTGTTTATAAATTAATATATGTGGAATTTTATTATATATGTGGAGTTTTATAGATGAAGATCTTATTTTTAAATTTACCCTATAAATTTAATATTAGTCGTGCTAGTAGATGGCCTGAAAAGACTAAGGCAGGAACACTTTATTATCCTTACTGGTTAGCTTATGGTGCTGGTGTTTGTGAAAAAAAGGGTATAGAAACTAAATTAGTGGATTGTATTACAAGAGAATACTCTATTGAAGATACCTTAAATGAGATATCGAGCTATGGTCCTGATTATATAATGGCTGAAATAACTACTCCTACTTGTTTTTATGATTTTGAAACTATAAATATTATAAAAAAAGAAAATCCTAATCTTAAAATTATTATTGGAGGTACTCATGCAACTATACTTCCTGAAGAAGTTTTAAATCAATGTGATGGGATTGATTTTGTTGTTCGCCAAGAATATGATTTTACAATTCCTGAAATTATATTTACTCTTAATAATTCTGGAAATATTGATGATAAAGGAGATATTTCTGAAATTAAGGGAATATCTTATAGATCTGACACTATTCATTCAAATGATGAAATTATTGAAAGAGGAAAAATATTTCATAATCCTGACAGAGTTCCTTTAGATGATCTTGATGAGCTACCTTTTGTTTCAAAAGTTTATCAGAAATTTTTAAATGTTGATGATTATGCTTATGCTTTTGCTCAAAAACCTATGATACAGATTGTTAGTGCAAGAGGTTGTCCTAATAAATGTAATTTTTGTTCATATCCTTCTACGATGGGTGGGAGACTATTTAGAACAAGAAGTACCAAGGATCTCGTAGATGAAATAGAATATATTTTAACTGAAATGCCTGAAATTAAAGAAATTTTCATTGAAGATGATACTTTTACAGTTAATAATGAAAGAATTATTGATTTTTGCGATGAGATAATTGACAGGGGTTTAAATCCGATTTGGTCTTGTAATACTCGTGTAGATCTACCTTTTAATGTTATGGAAAAAATGAAAGTAGCTGGATGCAGGCTTCTTGTTACAGGATATGAGTCAGGTTCTCAAAAAGTTTTAGATGAGATTAAAAAAGGTATAACTTTACAACAATCTCTTGATTTTGCAAAAAATACAAAAAAATTAGGTATTAAAGTATTTGGTTGCTTTATGATTGGACTTAAAGGTGATAATTTAGATACTATTAATGAAACCTTCGAATTTGCAAAGAAAGTTTATCCTGACATGTGCTTTTTCCAACAAGCTGTTCCTTTCCCAGGTACTGAGTTTTATGAATGGGTAAAAGATGAAGGTTATCTTATTACTGAGGACTATTCAAAATGGTTAAATGATGATGGTTACTTAAATTGCCTTGTAAATTATCCTTATGCAAGTGCAGAGGAAATTGAGAAAATTCGTGATAATCTTATGAGTAAGTATTATTTTTCATTTACCTATATTTTTAAAACATTTTTAAGTAATTTAGATTGGATAGAGTTTAAAAGGGTTTTTCGTGGTGGTTATGCTTATATCTCATTTAGACTTAAAAAATTAGTAAAAAAGAGCTAAAAATTAGCTAAATTGTAATATTTTTAGTTTATTAATATTTTTAATTTCATAATATTTTTAGTTTGAATAATAATATTCTTAATTTGATTAATATTATTCTTAACTTTATAAATATTATTATAGCTTTATTAATAATATTTTTAGCTATTTTAATTTGAATTAATTTAATTAACGGAGTTTTTATTATTAATATTATTACTATCAATAATAAGAATATCAATAACAAAAATATTAATAACAAGGATATTAATAACAAGGATATCAATAACATCGATATTTCTACTAATGATATAGTTATTGAGAAAGATTATAATATAAACAATAATATAAATGATATAGACAATAATATTAATAATAACATTAATAATACTAATTATAAAATTAGTATAATAATGGCTATTTTTAATGCTGAGAAATATTTAGAAACTTCTTTAAATTCTATAATTAATCAATCGATCGGAGTAGAGAACCTTCAAGTTATATTGGTTAATGATGGTTCTACAGATAAAACTAAAAGCATTATAAATGAATATGCAATGAAATATGACAATTTTTTAGCTATTCACCTTGAAAATAATATTGGAGGGGCTTATGGTCCCAGGAATATTGGTTTAAAATATGCTTTTGCTGATTATTTAATGTTTTTAGATTCTGATGATAGATATGAATCAAATGCTTGTGAAATTCTCTATAATAAAATATCTTCAAAGACTTATGGAAATTTAGATATTGTCTTTGGAAGATATAAACGTATTTATTCAAGGTTTGATGATTTTAATAATAATTCTAATAATTCTAATAATTCTAATAATTTTAATAATTTTAATAATTCTAACAATTCTAAGAATTCTAATACTCCTAATACTTCTAATACTTCTAATATTTCTAATACTTCTAATTCTTTTAATTCTTCTAATTCTTCCAATAGATCTCATGATCATGGGTATATTCAAAAGTCTTATTCTCCTTATGAGGATAATATTGATGAATTTAGTGATGATATTTTAGAAAATCATTATTTGTCTTCTATTTCTTTTTTCTTTTGGAAAAATATTTTTAGTCCTTTATTTTATGGTAAAAAGATAAAAAAATATGATACTGATAATCTTAATACTGATAATGATCATATAAAAGAAATTTATATTAAAAATATTGATGAAGATATAAATATTTTAAAGATTCTCCCTTCTATCTGGACTAAAATATATAAGAGAGATTTAATCATTGAAAATAATATTAAGTTTCCACCTTATATATCAGGAGAAGATTTGAATTTTGTTGTTGAATCTTATTTAAATGCAGATGGAATATTATTTTTGAATGAAGTGTTTGTAACTGATTATTATATGAGGGATTCTCAAGATGACAAATCTGTTACTAAAGATATTTCTTTTAAACTTGTTTTTGATTCTCTGAAGTCTTATAAAAATTGTTTAGATTTATGTAATAAATATGAGTTTAAACATAGTGCTTTGATTTTAAACCCTTTTTTATTGAATTGGATAGAACTATATTTAAAATTTAAAGGAAACAATAATGAAAAAGAAGAAATTTTAACTTTAGCTAAACAAATGAAGGAATCTTATAATGATGGTTTTATAGCTAAATTATTAATGTCTTTCACTATTTTTATAATAAAATTTTTTTAATAAATTTAATATAAACTCAATATAACTCCAATATAAATTTAAAAATTTATTATTAAAGTATTATTTTTCCTTTAACTTCTTTCAATGAGTTTGGAACTAGTTTTAGTGTCATTATATTCTTCTTAATCTTTTTAATCTTTTTTTAATATTTTTAATACTTTTTAATCTTTTTAATCTTTTTTAATATTTTTTAATACTTTTTAATACTTTTTAATATTTTTTACTATTTTTTCTTATATTAATTATAATTCCATAAAATTATATTAAATATAAAACTATTTGTTATAATTATATGATTTATTGTAATGATTTTATTATCTAATGATTTTGTTATGATAATGTTATCTTTAAAATGCTAATCTTTAAAAGCATATAATTAAATACATAAACCTAATTATTATTATATAACAGTATAAATTGTTAAGTATAAATTTTTAAGTATAAATTGTTAAAATAACAAAAGTATAAATCATTGCTAATATAGATATAATTAAAACTATTGTTTATATTGTATGGAGGATACAATGAAAATCTTTAAAAAAAGAGGAGAAATGACTCATTTTCAGATATTGAGCGAAATATCTAAACAAGAACCTCATTTACGTCAAAAAGACATTGCTGAACGATTGGGAATAACAGTACAAGCAGTATCTGAAAATATAAAGACTTTAATTGAGGAAAGATATATAACTTCTAAAGATGGCAGAGCTCCTTATAAAATAACTCAAAAAGGAATATCTAAAGTTAAAAAAGATGCAATAAGTCTTAGAAAGTATTCTGATGATGTTTTAGAAACTATGAATTATTATAAATCTATTTGGCCAGCTATTGCCACGGAAGATCTAAAAGAAGGTGAAAACGTTGGTTTATTCATGGAAGAAGGGCTTCTTTATGCAGGTAAATCTAAACAAAGTGCTAATGCTGAAGTTTTATGTGATGTTAAGAAAGGTGAAGATGTTCCTTTAAGTTCCTTAAGTGGACTTATTGATTTAAAAGTAGGTCAAGTAATTATAGTTACTGTACCAACTATTAAACAAGGAGGATCACGTAATGCTGATCTTGAATTAATTAAATCATTGTACACTTCTGATTTTAAAAAATGGGGAATTGAAAAAATAGATAGATTTGGAGCTATGGGCACGGTTTCTAGATCTGTAGCTAATAAATTGAGTATTCCTGTAGATATTGAATTTGCAATATCTTCTTCTAGTATATCTGCTGCAAAAAAGGGATTAAATGTTTTGATTTTAGTTGTTGGGGATATGGCTAAAGGTATTATAAGAAGATTAGAAGACGATGGTATTAAATATAATGTAGTTGATGCTCATAAATAGTATTTTAATATCATTTATCTCTCGTAATCTTTTATTTCTATTTTACTGTTTTTATTGGCTTATTATTTTGATTTTATTGATAAATTGATTTTATTTATAAAATATTTATTAATATACCTTTTCACTTTTTTAAACAAAATAATCATAGTATTAATGATCATGTCCATTCATAAGGATTAAACTCTGATGGAGGGATAAAAAGTACTTTAGCATAGCCTTTTTTTAATAATTCATTGTTTAGATTTCCAATATCTTCAACATAGACTATTGCTAATATCCTACCATATTTATCTTTAGTTTTAGCATCATCAATATCTAAATATATGGTTTTTCCAAGACACTTACTTTTAACAAAATCTGTTGCATTTTGATATCCTAATTCTCCTCTTTCAGGAGTATTTACTCCTACAAGTCGAATTCTTCCAACACCTCTAACATCTATTGTGTCCCCATCAATGACATGGTCACAAAATCCTTTTGCATCATAATATTTTTTATAATTTTCTGAGTTAATTGAAATATTATTATCAATATTATTAATATTATTAATATTATTACTATTATTATTAATATTGCTATAACCATTATTATTACTATTATTATTATTATTATTTTTTGTATAACTTTGATTGTTTTGATTATTAAAAGAGTAATCGGAATTAATGCTGTTTTCAGACCCTATTAAAATCTTTGATCCCGCTGTAAATAATATAAATATTAATAATATTATCATTATTATTTTCTTGTTTCTTTTTTTCATTTTATCTATTAATTTACTTTATCTATTATTCTTGTTAAATTATATTTATTTTTCTTAAATTATATTTATTAAATATAAATTATATTTATAAAATAATAAAATATATTTATAAAATAAGATAATTATATTTGAATTAAAAACAATATAATTATTTATAATATACTGATTATATTTTTAATAGTACAATATAATAATGTTTAAAAAACTTTGAGGAGTTTTCATGAAAAATAAATTGATTAATAATCCAAATATTAAATATGAAGCTATAAAACATCCTAAAATTAATGGTATTCAGATTATTAATGGTAAAAATAATTTTCCTATAAGTTGGCTAAATCAACAAGGTTATTGTGAGTATAGTTTATATCTTCAATATTTTAAAGGAATTAAAACAGCTCCAACTCAAGAAATGACTTTAGGAACAAAGGAACATCAAAAGCTTGAAGATAAATTTAAAGAGGATGCTGTTCCAACAACTTTTGATGAAGTTTTAAAAACATCTATGGAGGAAGCAGCTGTTTCAAGAGAATTTTTTGTTGTTGCTCCTGAGTATGGAATTAGAGGTTTTATTGATGAAATTTGGATGACTCCTGATGAATTTGTTATTATAGATGATAAACCTGGAAAGATACCTTATCCCTCAACTATTAATCAAGTTTTAGCATATTCATTAGCTTTCAAGTCTATGATTAATAAACTTTCAGAAAATCCTCAAACTACATTATTTTCTCCAAAAAAGGATAAAAGAATGATAAAAGCAGCTTTACGTGAAAGAGGAACTGATAATATATTTTGGATAGATGAATTTGATGAAAATAATGAGAAAAAAATTAGGTTTTTGATAAATAGGATGCAGGGTCTTTTTGAAGGATCAAAACCATTTTTACCTACAAAAAATATTAATAAGTGTAATAAATGTAGATTTCAAAGTTACTGTGAACATTTTTAATTAACTTTTTTTATTTAATAATTCATCTATCTTTTTTTCAATTTTATCTAATCGTTCATCAATTTCTTTTCGATTCTCTTCTTCAATTCTCTTAGTGTAAATTGAGGATATGGCTCCAGTTAATGTGCTGAATACTAGTATTCCCATTACAATTAGGATTATTCCTAATATTTTACCAGTAATAGTGGTTGGAATAACATCTCCATAACCAAGTGTTGTTATTGTTACTAAAACATACCATATTGAGTCTATGAAACTGTTAATTGGTTCTAGCAAGTAAAATGCTACTGAACTACTTATTACAACAATTACAACTGCTGTTAATAATTTATCTAAATGTGTTTCTTTAATAAAATGTGTAAATAGAATTATATTTTTTCTAAATAATATTAGAACTCTTCCCACTCTGATGAGCCTTAACAATCTAACAACCCATGTAACATTACCTAATCCAATCACTGAAAAAATACTATTTAGAAGTATATCTGGTAGCATTGCAATTATATCAATCCAATTATTTTTAACAAAACTTTTTTTATAATTTTCTTTTCTCATTCGATTGATATATTCTATAAATAAGATAATACAGACTAATAAATCAAATAATGATATGCTGTACTCTATTTTTATGGGGAAATCGTAAAATATCGTAGATAATAAAAGTATAGTGTCTGTTAATATTAATATTATAATAATTAGTTCTATAATTGCTTTCTTTTTTGTTTCAAAATTCATCTAAAACTATTTTTAATATACGATTTAATTAACTTTTCTATATTTTTTCAAATATTAATCTATAGTTTTTACATTTTTTAATTTTTCTTGATTTTATTTCTAAAAATAATATTAAAAATAAAATTATTTAAGCAATATTTCATTATGAATACTTTTTTTAATAGTATATTATTATAATTATTATAAAAATTATAAAAATAGGGAGAAATTCTTTAAATATGTTATTTTAATACATAAAAATGAGAAAATATAATATTCACTCACCTTGTGAATATTATTAATTTATTAATTTATTTATTAATTTATTTATTTATTTTTTGTATTTTCTTCTGAGGTATAATTTATAGATAATATAATACACTATTATAGCAATTACAATATATATTAGAATCCAACCCCAAAAGCCTGGGTCAAAACCCATACCTGAGCCATAGTTTACACCATATGCCATTTTATCATACTTTCCTTTATATAGATTATTATAATTATATTTGTTTTTTATACTCTATAAGTTTTTACTATATATAATTAGATTTTTACAAACATTTATAATTTTTTCACTATGAGTTAACCATAATCATTAAAAAAACTAAAAAAAACTAAAATATAGTATTTATAAACTAGAAAAAATAGCTTAAAAGTGATAAAAATAATACCGAAACCATTAAAAAAGTCATCATAGTTGTTTTTCATTGTATTTTAATTATTTAAAAAATATTTATCAAAATTTAAATTACATAAAACTTCAAACATTTAAAATCATCAATGATGGAGGATGTTTGAGTTTCTTCTATTTTTTTTGAAATTCTAAATATCTACACAATATTTACTATAAATATTTACTTATATTATATATTAAAGATATTTTTGTAAAAATAAAATTTATTAACATTATAATATATAATCTATTTTTATTTATATATTTTTTATTTTTTCATTTTTCCCTAAAAGTGGTTAAAAAATCTTATTATTCTTGTTATGAATAAAATAAAAAATGAGAATAGGTTATATTCTTTTTATTACTTTTTTATTACATATATGTATTTTACAAGCAGATTAATAGGATATATTGAGAATCTTTTTTATTTTTATTTTTTCATGGATTTTATAAAAAGTAATGAAAAGACTAGATTTAATAAGAGCATTTAAATACAACTAAGAACATATTAAATAATGTTATATTTAATAGAAATAAATCATTAAGTTTATATTTATTTTAACAATATTTTTTTAAGCATTTTTTCTATTTTTAATAAATTAATAATTTCTATTAATATCTATTAATTACAGCTATATAATAGCTATTAATATTTATCAATAATTTTTATTAGTAATATTTATCAATAACTCTTTATTAATATTATAATCAAATAAAATCTATTAATATGTTGAGTTGATACATTATTACTAGTTTTTAAATTATTAATAATTAATATAATATAAATATTTAATATATATTCTATAGAGAATCAATATATAATTATAATATTGTATACTATAGTAAGATACTAAGATAATAATAATGTATAAATTAACACTGTATGATTTAATGTATAAATTAATACAGTATAAAATACCGTATAAAAAATGATATATAGTGTATTAATTTATATTTTAATTATATTTATTTAATAAGGAAGATCGTATGGAACAATTATCATTTTATAATTTTGATATATCAAAAGAAATTAAGAACGCAGTAAAAGAAATGGGTTTTGAAGAACCAACACCAATTCAAGGTTTGACAATACCTGAAGCTTTAGAAGGTAAAGACATTATTGGACAGGCACAAACTGGTACTGGTAAAACAGTAGCTTTTGGAATACCTGTTTTAGAAAAGATTTTTGTTGAGGATAAAGCTCCTCAAGCTATTATTATATGTCCTACTCGTGAGTTAAGCTTACAAGTAGCTAAAGAAATAGGAAAATTGTCTTCTTTTATGAAAAAATTACATGTACTTCCTGTATATGGAGGTCAACCTATAGGTAGGCAGATTAGAGCTCTTAAAAAAGGAGTTCATATAATTATTGGAACTCCTGGTCGTATAATTGATCATATTGAAAGAGGAACTTTGGATTTATCTGGAATAGAAACAGTTGTTTTAGATGAAGCTGATGAAATGTTAGATATGGGTTTTCGTGAGGATATTGAAAAAATATTAAAGAGAACTCCTAAAAATAGACAAACTTTACTTTTTTCAGCTACAATGCCAAGAGCTATAAAAAAATTAACTCATAATTATCAAAAAAATCCTAAGCATTTAAGAGTAGCTCAACATCTTATAACTGCTCCTGAAATTGAGCAGATATACTTTGAAGCAAGAGAAAAGATGAAACTTGAGTTATTTTCTCGTTTAATGGATATTTACGATTTAAACTTAGTTTTAGTGTTCTGTAATACTAAAAGAAGAGTTGATCGCCTTGTAAGAGATTTAAAAAGTCGTGGATATGATGTTGATGGTATTCATGGGGATATGAGGCAAGCTCAAAGAGATAAGGTAATGAACAAGTTTAGAAAAGGGAGCATTGAAATTTTAGTAGCTACTGATGTTGCTGCAAGAGGTATTGATGTTCCTGATGTTGAAGCTGTTTTTAATTATGATGTGCCTAATGACAATGAATATTATGTTCATAGAATTGGTAGAACTGGAAGAGCTGGTAAAACTGGGTATGCATTTACATTTGTAGCAGGCAAAGAAATATATAAACTTAGAGATATTCAAAAATACACAAAATCAAAGATTAAACAACAGAAAGTTCCTTCTTTAGATGATATTAGGGATATTAAAAATAATTTGATTTTAGATAAAATCAAAAAGTCTATTGAAGAAAATAATCTTAATAAAGAAATTCATAGTGTTGAATCATTGATAGAAATAGGATATAATTCAATAGATATAGCTGCTGCTCTTTTAAAAATGAATAAAGAAAATTAGTCAGTTTGATATTCTATTTTTATTAATTTTTATTAATTTTTAGGCTTTGTAGAAATCCTTATTTTTTTATACTTGAAATTTTTACTTTTGTGAAATTAAATTGTTAAAATAATTCTTTAATTTCAAAATAAAGAATTTTTAATCATATAATCTTTTTTATAATTATATTGATATTAAAAGGATTTCTACAAAGCCAATTTTTTTATTTTTATATTTCTTATTTTTATTTTATTTTTTTTAATTATTTTTTAATATTCCTTTAATTTTAATTTAAAGGCGGGGGGGGGGGGGTAGCTGTTGTTTTTTTTCTTGTGGCTTGTTTATTCATTAATATAATTTATAATTGTTTTATTTATTATTAGCTAGTTTTTAATTTTTTTCTTCTTTTAACTGCCTTTGGTTTGTTTTTTATTTTTTGATAGAAAGCTTTTTATAGGAGTTTTTTTATATTTTATATTAGTGAGTGTTCACTCCTGTTTTTGATTTTTTAAGTTTTTGGGGAGTTTTCAATGGATTTATTATTAGATAATAATCGAAAAATTGCTATTGGAGATGTTATTCTTTCTAAAGGTAAAGATATTGAAAATTTTAATGTTTATCTACTTTATATTCCTTCTAAAGAATATTGGGTTATTATTCAAGGGGATTTTGGGATTAAAACTTTTTCTGTTGAATATTCTAATCCTCCTATTTTACTTGAAGGGTCTAATGATTTTGAAAATGATTCATTGTATTTTTTATTAAATGATAAGATTACAGATTTTATAAAAGATAATTTTGATATTGATAAGATTCCTGATTTTTTTGACATAGTTCTTGATATTGTTAATATCATAGAGGGTATTAGTTCTAATAATACTTCTAATTTTCCTGAAGGTAGTCTTATTTATAATCTTATTGAGGATGCTAGGGAAATATTTACTCTATCTGAATTTGATCTTTTAATTGAAAAAATTAGAAATAATTATAAAAATCGGAAAAATATTTCTAAGAGTAATATGATTCTTGCTAAACTATTAAGTAATAAAGAAAATGTTATTTTGAGAAAAGATTATGGGACAATTTATAAATTAGATGAAAAATCTAATGGTTATAAATTTCTGAGTATCGATGATTTAAAGAGGGTTGTTGATAAGTTGATAGGTGATAAGGAATATGTTAATATAAATGATATTAATACTGCTTTATCTCATATTGGTAATAGACTAAGTCCTCGATATGACTTTGTTCGCTTTAAAAATGGAATATATGATATAAAAAAGATGAAGTTTATTAAAAAATCTAATAAACCAGTTTTCACATTAACAGAAGTTAATCATAAATATAGGCCTGATTTTAAGGGTAAAACTGTAATTGATGATTATTTGAAGAGTTCTTTAAATCGTAGGTCTTCTAAATTAACTAATGATTATATTAAAGGTCTTAAAGAGATTATTGGTTATTTGTTTACTAGTGGTAATGAAGAAGAGATTTTGATTTTTATAGTTGGTATTGGTGGTTCTGGAAAAAGTCTTTTAGTTAATATTTTATCATTGATTTTTGGTAGTCATAAAATTGCAGATCTTAAAATTAGGGATATGAATACTTCTCATGGTACATCTTCTTTAGTAGGTAAACAAATTAACATAGTTCGTGACTCAGATGATACATTGGTTGAAAATATGGCAATATTGAAACAATTATCTGGAAATGATGATTTACAAGTTAATCCTAAAAATAGACCTCATACTATTATTCCTAATAAAGAAGTATCTAAAATCATTGTAATGGCTAATGAAATCCCTGCTTTTAAAAAGCTTGATGATGCTTTTATTGATAGACTGGTTTTCATTGAATTTTTACATAAGTTTAGAGGAACAAAAAAAGAAGATAAAAGCTTATTATCTTTAATATCTAATGATAGCAATGCTATTGAAAAACTAATTTTTGAATCTCTTGAGGCTTATAAAGCTAAAAAACGTGTTGGTAAGGATTTTATACTTAAGAAAAGTTTGAATGAAACTAAAATATTACTTAAAAAGCATTCTAATCCTTTAAATTATTTAATAGCTAAGTTAATTTTGGATTTTGATATAAATTCCACTGAGAAGATTTATGTTGAAGATTTAAGAGTTTTATTAAAAAGATTAGCTAATGTTGAAGGAATTGAGCTATCTTATAATTGTGATGGTGATATTGATGGTAGGTTGATTTCTAAAGCAATTAAATCAACTTTTGATTTAGAAGATTTTAAAATAAATAATAAATCTTATGGTACAAAGATTGATTCTAAGAAAACTAAGAGATACTATCCTTTTTTATGTAAAAATCAAATATTATGGGAGGGTTTAATTAGTGATTAGCTTTTTTAATTTTGGTTGGGTTGTATTTTTTGTATAATTATTACTTTTTATTAGCTAGGAATAAAAATAATACTTATTATGATAATATAATTATATATAAATAATTGGAAAAAATATCAAATTATATTGGCTATGAATTATGAGTGATGATAGATATGTCAGAAAATGGTGATGAAAACTCTAATAAAGAACTAATAGATAACAAACGTTGTGGATGGGTTGGATTGGACCCTCTTTATATCAAATATCATGATGAGGAATGGGGAAAAGAAGTTACAGATGATCATAAAATTTTTGAATTTGTAGTTTTGGAGAGTGCACAAGCAGGTTTAAGTTGGATAACAATTCTTAAAAGACGAGAGGGTTATAAAAATGCTTTTAAAGGGTTTAATCCTGAAAAAGTTGCTAAAATGACTGAAAAAGATGTGGAATGTTTGCTGCAAGATAGTGGAATTATTCGGCACCGTGGGAAGATAGAAGCTACAATTACTAATGCTCAACATTTTTTGGAAATACAAAAAGAATTTGGTAGCTTTTCTAATTATTTGAGAACATTTCTACCAGAAGGAAAACCCATTAATAATCATTGGAAAACATTAAGTGAAGTTCCTAGTTCAACACCTTTATCTGAAACTATTGCTAAAGATATGAAAAAGCATGGCTTCAAATTCTTTGGTCCAGTGATTTGTTATGCTTTTTTACAGGCAATTGGTTATGTAAATGATCATCTAGAAGAATGCCCATTTAAATATACTGATTAAGCTACCTTTTAAATAGAAAAATTAAACAAAAATTGATTTTTTAGTTATTAATATCAAATGGATTTGAACCTTCGATTGCAAGATTGAGAATATTTAGTTTATTTTTAATAGTATGAAGTTAATTATTAGAATAATTTGGTGTTTATTCTTTTAAATTAGATTATTTTGTTGATTAATTTTTTTTTTTTTTGGTATGGTTTTTATTTGAAAGATTTTTGTGTTTTTTCTCTTTTTTTTCTTGTAGCTGCTTTCTGCATACAGATAAACACCATTATATGTTCCTGTGATGTTATTGGCTTGTTTATATGAAGTGTTGTTATAGCTGTATGCAGACAGAGAAACACCAGTGCTGGATGTTCCTGTGATCGTTGTATAGTTTCGGTTATATGTGGTATTTTTGCTGCTGTATGCCTCCAGATAAACACCATAGTCTGTTCCTGTGATGTCGTATTGTCTTGTGTTATATGTGGTATTTTTGCTGCTGGATGCATACAGAGAAACACCATAGTTCGATGTTCCTGTGATGTTATTGGCTTGTTTATATGAAGTGTTGTTATCGCTGGATGCATCCAGAGCAACACCATAGTATGTTCCTGTGATGTTGTATTGTCTTGTGTTATATGTGGTATCGTTGCTGCTGTATGCAGACAGAGAAACACCAGAGCCGGATGTTCCTGTGATGTTGAGTTGTGGTTCTGGTTTATTGGTGTTGTTATCGCTGTATGCATACAGAGAAACACCATAGTCTGTTCCTGTGATGTCATTGGCTTGTTTATATGTGGTATTGTTATCGCTGTCTGCAGACAGAGAAACACCATCGTATGTTCCTGTGATGTCATTGGCTTGTTTATATGTGGTATTTTTGCTGCTGTATGCAGACAGATAAACACCATAGCCTGATGTTCCTGTGATGTTGTGTAATCTTGGTTATATGTGGTATTTTTGCTGCTGGATGCAGACAGATAAACACCAGGGCCGGATGTTCCTGTGATGTTGTGTAATCTTGGTTATATGTGGTATTTTTGCTGCTGGATGCAGACAGATCAACACCAGAGTATGTTCCTGTGGTTGTTATTTTTGGCTTTGGTTTATTGGTATTGTTATCGCTTTATGCATACAGATAAACACCATTGCCGGATGTTCCTGTGATGTTGTGTAATCTTGGTTATATGTGGTATTTTTGCTGCTGTATGCATACAGATAAACACCATATGTTCCTGTGATGTTGTGTAATCTTGGTTATATGTGGCGTTGTTGCTGCTGTATGCATACAGATAAACACCATATGTTCCTGTGATGTTGTGTAATCTTGGTTATATGTGGCGTTGTTGCTGCTGGATGCAGACAGATCAACACCATAGCCTGATGTTCCTATGATGTTATTGTCTTGTTTATATGGAGTGTTGTTATCGCTGTATGCATACAGATCAACACCATTTGATGTTCCTGTGATTTTTGTTTGAGTTAAGTTTGTGGGTTTTTAGTATTTTTTTTCTTTTTTTATTAGTTGTTTTTTGTTTTTTGGAGGTTTTATTTTTCTTTTTTTAGTGATTTGAGGGTATTTTAATAGGTATTGTTTTTTAATTAGTTGTTTTTTCTTTTTTGGAGGTTTTATTTTTCTTTTTTTATTAGTTTGGTGGGTTTTTCTTGTGTTTTTTCCTTTTTTAGTTGTTTTTTGTTTTTTTATGGTGGTTTTCTTTTGTTTTTGTTTCTTTTAGTTATGGTTTTATTTATATATGTTTTGGTTTGATAACAGCTATTTTGATTTTGGTGATATTGTGTTTTTATTTTTTATTTTTTTTTGTTTTATTTTCTCTATTGTTTTGGTGTTTAGCTGTTATTTTTATATTTTTCTTATTTTTTTCTTTATTTTATATGCTTATTTTTTTATTTTATTTGGTTATTATATTTTTTTAGTTTTTTATTGGTTTTTTTTATCTGTTTTTATTATTTTTAAGTTGTTATTGGTTGTATTTATTGTTTTTAGGCTTTTTTATTTTATTTTTTAGCTGTTTTTATTTTATTTGGTTATTATGTGTTTTTTTCGTGTTATATTTTGTTTCCTTCTTTTTTTCTTTTTTATACAGCTATTCTACTGTTTTTGTGGGGGGGGGGGGGTAGCTATTGTTTTTTATTTTTTTTGGGTAGGAAGTTTTTTATAGTAGTTTTTTTATATTATATTATTGTAGCGTAGTGAGTGTTCTCATTGTGCTATGTATTTTTTTATATACTGATTGATTGGATCAGGAGGTGAAAAAACGAAAATGTTTACAATAAATAGATTTTTT
>NZ_JXMW01000007.1 GCF_002072215.1 Methanobrevibacter arboriphilus JCM 13429 = DSM 1125 | reverse complement strand
TTAATATTCAAAATAAATTTAAATATTAAAATAAATCTGAACTAAATACTCAAAATAAATTTAAAAGAAATAGATAATGATATACTTAATAAAAAAAAATTCAGTTTTGTTTTAATCTTTTAAAAAGGAATGATTATATTCAATATAAAGATTAAATCTAACATTGAAAAGGGGGGGTGAATATGTTAGTAACCAGAGATATCATATCTAAATTTTTATTTTCATTAAGCTATCAATTATCTATTCTGATTAATAAGACTAGAGAATTTATCCTCTAACTATTAACAACAAATTTTAAACATTTATAAAAAAATTCATTTTATATAAACATAATTTTATAAAAGAACAATTTTATAAAGATTAAAATAATATCTAAATAGCGAGTATTCTCTATTCTATTAATCAGATAAAAATTCTTACTTTACAAACTTTTAAAAAAGTAAAACTTCATATTTATAAAATCTATGATTTTATAAGATTAAAAACGAAGTTTTTATTACTTATAAGAATTTTTATCTCATTAATAAAAAATAAAGTTTATTTATAATATTAGATTTAAAAAATTTTATATTTAAAAAAATTTAAAATATTAAATTTAATATCATATATCTTTAAGATTATATAACAACATTATATTATTCATATTATATATACTTTTGCATATTATTAAAGAATATTAGGAACTCTTAAATGTTCAGGTAATGGTTTAATCTTAGCTGGTGCACCAATAGCTAAATAGAACGGAGGCACAGTTCTTGTAACAACAGCCCCAGCAGCAACAATAGCTCCTTCACCAACCTCAATATTAGAAAGAAATGTAGTGTTAGCTCCAACAGAAGCTCCTTTCCTAATTTGAGGACCTTTTAAATCATATTCTACTCTAACAGGATAACGATCGTTTGTAAAACAAGCACAAGGACCAATGAATACATTATCTTCAATAACACTATTAGTAGGTATATAAACATTAGATTGTATTCTAACATTAGATCCAATCTTACAATTCCCTTCAATAACACTATTAGTCCCAATTAAAACATCATCACCAATATCAGTATTTTCCCTGATTACTACATTATGACCAGTTTTAAAATCATCTCCCATAACCACATCATTATAGATAATAGTATTAGAACGAAGAAGAATGTTTTTTCCAAAAACAGGATTTTTGCTGAATCTTTTATAATTAACACCAAGTTTAATATTTTCTTTAGCTAGTTTCTGATAAAATTCATCATTATCATTATTAAAAATTCCCAATAAGCTAGCCATTTCATTAAACTCCCATTTTAATATTAATCATTTTCATAACATAAATACTATATTATTTATCATAATTATACTTTTCTTAATTATATCATCAGATGATAAAAATTATATAATAAATTAAAGTATGAAAACTCTATTGCAAGGAAACTCCTATTGCAATTAAATATTTACATAAAAGAAATATTTACATATATATCAAATATCTAATTTAAATAATTATTATAAATTATTATATCTATTTAAGTATATAAAATTATATATTAATATTAAATTTCTTATACTAATATTAAATTTCTATAATAAATTACATTGATTTTAAACAAATTTTTAAACAAATAATATTATGAACTTTTAAATTTTACTTAAATCATTTTACTTAAAATATCATTAAATCGGTGAAAAATTGAAATTAGATAAAAAAACAATTATAGAACAGATAAACCTAATAAGAAGAGAAATTGGTCATGATAATGTTAAAATTAATATAAAAAAATTAATATATAACAAAAAATATGATGAATTATGGATTATAACTCCAGATAGACCAGATAAATCATCGATTATTGGAAAAGGAGGATGGGTTGTAGGAAAACTTAGAGAAAAAATGAAAATTAATAAAATTCATGTTGAAAGCTATTCAGACTATTTAATAAAAGAATATAGGATGAAATTATCTTTAGAAAAATTAAACTCCTTTATAAAAGAACAGGAGAATGAAAAATCTAATCAATCACTTTTAACACCTATTGAAAATTTAAAATCCATTTTAGAAATAAAGATAGAAAATGTTTATAACTTCGATTTCAATGAATATTTTAATAATCATGATTATGAACTTACTAAAAATGAAAACAAGGCAATAGTGGCCCTTTCAGGAGGAGTTGATAGTAGCTTTTCCCTGGTAATAGCTAAAAAATTAGGATTTAATCCAATAGCCGTTACTATTGATCCTAGAACAATAATACTCCCTAAACAATTTAAAGATAATATAAAAAAATTATGTAAAGAAATTTCAGTAAAACATGAATATATTCCCATGGATTATACAGAAATAATTCAAGATTCATTGAGTGGAAATTTACATCCATGTGGGAGATGTTCAAAAGAAACTGCCTCTGCTTTATTCAATTATGGGAGAGATAATAATATAAATCTTGTAATTTTTGGAGATATGTTATCAACAGGATCACAATGTATTACAAAATATAAAATTAATAAAACTATTAATAATTCTGATGAAAATAACATAGATATGTTTAGGTTGAATTTACCAGCTACTCTATCTGTAGGAAAGGAAGAAATAAAGAAAAACATATTAAAATATAATTTAGAACAGATAAAAGGATTCGGATGTCCTCTTTTATATGAATCTCATAAAAAGTACCCATATTTTAAAAAGTTTTCAATTCAAAGAATACTTAGAGAAACAAGATCTGGTGCATTAGAGCCTGGTGAAGCTCTTGATTTAATTTGGAGTTTTTACAGAACAGAAAAATAAAAATAATAAACAAATTAGTTAAAATAACCTTAATTTTAAAAATATAATAAAAAACAAAAAAAATATATAATATAGCTATCGCTAATTATATAAAAAATTGGAAACACTAAAAACATTAAAGTCTTTTTAGACTATATTAAACTTAAAATCAAATTATAAAAAGTTTAATACTCCATATGCAATTAAAACTAATCCTATTACATAAGCAACAATATTAGGGAAAACAATCACTAAAATACCTGCTATAATAGCAATAATTCCTATAGCTAAATTGGTGTTATTAGATTTCATAGTAATACTTTGTATTTAATTGTATATAATATTATCCAAAAAATAAGTATTCTTTATAAGTATTCTTTATAATCATTATTTATAATTTATTATTTATAGTTATTTTTTATAGTTATTCTTTATATTTATTCTTTATATAACATTTATAAAAAAATGATATCCTATAAAAAATAATACTCTACTAAAAAATATCCCATAAAAAATAGCACTACTAAAAACAATACATTATAATTATTTAATCTATAATAATAAAAAATAGTTAAATTGAAAATATATAAAGTTAAAATATTATATATAATTAAAATTGAAAGGTTGATAAAATGAAAATATGTCCAAGATGTGGATCAAAAAATGTCGATTGGATAATTCCTCAAAATTGGTCTGTATGGGAATGTAAAGATTGTGGTTATACTGGACCAATAATTGATGGTGATGAAAAAATAGCTAAAGAAATAAGGGAAGATTATGAGCTAAAATTAAAAATTGAAAAATCAAAGTCTAAAAAAGATAAAAAAGATAAAAAAAATAAAGAAGAAATAGAAAATAAAGAAACAAAATATGAAGAAACAGAAGATGAAGAAGAAATAGAAGATGAAGAAGATCTAACCGATGAAGAAATAGAAAGAAGATTAGATGAATTAGATATATAAAAACTCATTATTGATATTGATCTTGAAAAACTATTTTTCAATGCATTTTTTGTCAAACTCTTCTTTTAAAAATTCTTTCATATTATTACAAGCTAACTGAACCATTTCTGGAGAAGGTCCACCTGGAACTTGTCTCATTTTAACATTTTCAAGAGGATCAAGAGATTTTTGAATTGAATCATAAGATAATTTTAACTTATTAAAGCCTAGATCATTAGCTATTCCATCAATAAAGCTAGAATTAATATCCCCTATTTCTAAACCCATCTCAATAGAGAGGTTCACTAAACGGCCAACAATTTTATGAGCTGTTCTAAATGGAATTTTCTTTTCTTTAACCATAACATCAGCTAAATCAGTAGCTGTTGCAAAATTTGCTCCAGCTAACTCCAAACACCTTTTTTTATTAATGTTTATTGATAAAACCATTTTTGACACTATATTCAAAGTATCATGAGCTATTTTAACTGAATTCCAAAGATGAGGAGTAATTTCTTGTAAATCACGATTATAAGTATAGGGAATAGCTTTTAAAATAGTCATAATTGTAATAAGTTCCCCATTTATTACAGTAGATTTAGCTCTTGCAACTTCAGCAACATCAGGATTTTTCTTTTGAGGCATTATAGAAGAAGTAGAAGAGAATTCATCAGCTATTTCAATGATTCCAAATTCATAAGTACTCCATAGAACCATTTCTTCACACATTTTAGATAAGGTTGTTGTGAGAGTAGCTAAATCAAATACAGTTTCAGCTATATAATCTCTTGCTGAAACACCATCCATAGAGTTTTCTAAATAGCTATCAAACCCAAGAAGTTTTGTAGTAAGCTCTCTATTAATTGGAAAACTAGTTGTAGTCATAGCTGCTGAACCAAGAGGATTTTGATTAACTCTTTTATAAGTATCACTTAACCTTTCATAATCTCTTTTTAAACTTTGAGCATAAGCCATAAAATTATGAGCCATAGTAATTGGTTGAGCATGTTGAAGGTGAGTATAACCTATAGTAACTGTTTCTTTATGTTTTTCAGCTAATTCAACTAATCCTTCAATAAATTCTAAAATAGGTATTTGAATTTCAATAATTTTTTCACGAAGTGTTAATCTTATATCAGTAGCTACTTGATCATTTCTTGATTTAGCTGTATGCATAAAACCTGCTACATCACTACCAACCATATTAGTAACATAATTTTCTATAGCCATATGAATATCTTCAACAGAATGATCAAAATTTAGTGCCTCAAAGCCTTCATCTTTTAATTTAGTTAATGCTTCAAGTATTTTATCAGCTATTTCCTCATCTATGATTTTTTCATTTTTTAGCATTAATACATGAGCAAAATTACATTTAACATCACTATAAAAAATGTGTTTATCTGCTTCAAGAGAAGATGTATATTCAGCTGCATCTTCTGTCATTTTTTTATCTAATCTTCCACTTCGTAAATTCAATTAAATTCCTCTATAGTAATTATTAATAAGATATTAATATCAAAAATCAAGAATATTGAAGTTATATACATAAATATGATATTTAATTGTTTATATTATTCAATTATATTAATTTACTGATTTACTAATTTACTAATTTATTAATTTATTAATTTATATTATAAATTATATTAATTTACTAGTTATTAAATTATTTTATTTAATAAATTTTATTTTTATTAAAATTATTAAATTTAATATTAGAAATCTTTAAAACAGTTAATTTAAAAAATAAATAAATCTCAAACGAAAAATAAAATAACAATGAAAAACTAGTAAAAATCCTAAAAAATAATAAAAAAGTATGGAGGGAAAAATAAATAAATCCTCCTAAAAAAAATGTTTAATTATTGTTTTCTTCTTAAGCTGATTCCAAATATACTTATCAATACTAGTATAATAGCTATTATTGGTATTCCTGTTTTTTTCATAGTAGCTATTGCTACTGGATTATCGCTTGTTTTATTGCCATTACCATTAGTATTATTAGTATTATTAGTATTGTTAGTATTGTTAGTATTATTAGTGTTGTTGGTGTTATTGTTGTTTTTGGTTTCAAATTCAGCAAATGCTAAATTACTAAAGTAATTTTCATTATCTGATAAAGCTGTAATCTTATGTTTACCAGTTTTAAGTTTAGAATTGGGTATATGGAATATTCCAACTCCATCAGAATCTGTTATCACAGATCCAATGTATTTACCATCCAATTCAACATCAACTTTATAATCTGGTATGATATCACCATCTTCATCAACTACTTTAACAATCAAATCAACAGAACCATCCTTATTCTCATTAACAGTAACATTAACAAAGCTTTCACCTTTTTTAACATCAAAACTAGTGCTGTTAGTAAAACCTAAATATTTAATATCACCATTGAAATTAAGTACAACTGTAGTTTTTCCAGTGCTTTTGGGTTTATAAGTTAAATACCAGTAACCATTGGAATTAGTTTTCACTAAATGTTTTTTACCATCAATAGTGATTTCTAATTCACTATCAGCTATTTTATTACCTTCCTCATCGAGAAGAACACCACTTATAACAGTAGTTTTCCCTACTCTAAAATCACCTGAAAGATCAATACTAGAATATGTAGCTAACTTATTAACAGTAAAGTTAGTATTATTGTTAAAACTAGTGTAATTCTCATTACCTTCCCAAGTAACATTAATAGTAAATTCACCTGCATGAGTTGGAGTGTAATTAATATTCCAACTACCATTATCAGCAGTTGTTACATTAAAGTTTTCACCATCAATAATAACAGTAATAGTAGTATTAGCTATTGGATTACCATTTTCATCAGCTAAAACACCATCAATTATTATAGAATCTTCAACCTTAATATTACTAGGAATATTAATAGAAGAATTAACACCATTCTTAGCCACTGAAAAGTTAGTCGCATTAGTAAAACTAGTATAATTCTCATTACCAACATAGCTAACAATAATAGTTATGTTTCCTGTACGATTAGTTGTGTAATTAAGACTCCAACCACCAGTAGAATTAATAATAACATTATTATAAACATTACCATCAACACTAACACTTAAAATGTCAGAGCCATTACCAACATAACCAACAAACTGACCAGAAATATTAACATTATCACCAATATTTACAGTTTCAGGATTAACAACAATACTAGAATTAGTATCATTCAAATTCACAGTAAAACTACTTGCATTAGTAAAACCAGTATAATTCTCATTACCAGCATAAATAACACTAACATTTATAGTTCCAGTACGATTAGTTGTATAATTAAGACTCCAACCACCAGTAGAATTAATAATAACATCATCATAAACATTACCATCAACACTAACAGTCAAAGTGTCAGAGCCATTACCAACATAACCCTCAAGCTCACCAGTAATATTAGCATTAGTACCAATTTGAACACTAGCTACAATAATACTAGAATTAGTACTATTCCTTTCAACTTCAAAACTAGTACTATTACTAAAAGCAGTATAATTCTCATTACCACTAAAACTAACAATAACTGTTATATTACCTGTCTTTTTAGTTGTGTAATTAAAATTCCAACCACCAGTACCATTAACAGAAACATCTGTATAAAGATTACCATCAACAGTAACATTAACACCAGCTATACCAGTAAAATTATCCAACTGACCAGAAATAGTAACATTATTGCCAATACTCACTGAATCATTACTAACAATTATACTAGAATTAGTAGTTAATTGGAGGGAATCAAAAGCTACATTATCATCTACATTATCTAAAGTAGCAGCTAAAGTTTGAACACCAGCTGTAGCTGTTGCATTATAAACAAAACCATCAACACGACTACTATTAAAATCATCACCATTAAAAGTTCCATTAACAACAAAATCAGGTAAAAATTCAACACCATCATTACTAAGCGTAGTATTCAAAACTAACAACATAAAACTAACATTATCACCAAAATGAACACCATCCAAACTAGAAGTATTAGTAATATTCAAAATAAAATGATTAAGAGTATCAATACCCAAAATTTTACCAGTAATATCATTAACACCCCACCAATTACGATCAAAACTACTATTATCATTATGCCCAGTAATATTAACACCAACAGAAGCAATAATACGATTATACTCAACAGTAACATTAACCAATGAACCAACACTTAAGCCAGTAAAATTCAAACCAGCATTAGTAGCAAAAATAGTATTACCACGAATAATAAAATCAGTCACATTAGTAACACCACCACTAGTATAGAAATAAAAACCATCACCATTAGTAGCATTAATAGTATTATTCAAGAAATTAACACCCTTAATATTACCATTATACAAATAAACATAAACACCATAACTAACACCAGTAATATCGTTGTTAGCGAAGGTTATATTAGTGTTGTTGCTGCTGTATGCATACAGATAAACACCAGAGTATGTTCCTGTGATGTTGTTATTGACGAAGGATATATTGGCGTTGTTACTGCTGTATGCATCCAGAGCAACACCAGGGCCGGATATTCCTGTGATGTTGTTATTGGCAAAGGATATAATTGGTATTGTTGCTGCTGTATGCATCCAGATAAACACCACGTGATGTTCCTGTGATGTTGTTGTTGGCGAAGGTTATATTGGTGTTGTTGTTGCTGTATGCAGACAGAGAAACACCAAGGCTGGATGTTCCTGTGATGTTGTTATTGACGAAGGTTATATTGGTGTTGTTGCTGCTGTATACACCCAGATAAACACCAGGGCCGGATATTCCTGTGATGTTGTTATTGGCAAAGGATATATTGATGTTGTTGCTGCTGTATGCACACAGATAAACACCAAGGACGGATGTTCCTGCGATGTTGTTGTTTTCAAAAACCAAATTAGCAGACGAAACAGGACTATTATAACTACCATTACCTAAGTATACACCAGAATAAACACCAGTTATATTATTACCACTAAATAAAACATCAAAAACAGTCTTATCAGCAGATTTACCGAATAAAGAAACAGCACCACGATAATCAGCAGATATACTGGATTTAATAATATTATCCTTAATAACAACACCTGTTATAGGATTAGCACTACCACTACTACTTAAATTAATACTAACACCAGAAGTAGTAATATTATTATCACTAACAGTCAAATCACTACAATTAGATTTTATAGCTGTAGCATAACCACTAATAGTTAAATTAATAATCTTTACATTAGTAGCATTAATATTAAACAAAGTATCAACACTAGATGTTGTGAATTTAGCACCACCACGATTTTTACCAACAATAGTAGCATTACGACTAATATTAAGCTGACCCCAATCAACATAATCACCATCATCAAAACTAATCACCAAATCATTATCATTATCATTATTAATAACACTTTGAAACTGTTCAGTATTATTAGCTGTAGTAAAATTATGATTAGCTGCACTAACACTAGATAAAGCTAAAAAGATAAATAAAACACATATAACAAAAATAATTGGCTTAAAAAGTCTATTTATTGTAAACATTTTCGTTTTTCACCTCCTGATCCAATCAATCAGTATATATAAAAAATACTAGCACAATGAGAACACTCACTACGCTACAATAATATAATATAAAAAAACTACTATAAAAAACTTCCTACCCAAAAACAAATAAAAAAACAATAGCTATCCCCCCCCCCCCTCTCACGCCTTTAAATTAAAATTAAAGGAATATTAAAAATAATTAAAAGAAATAAAATAAAAATAAGAAATATAAAAATAAGAAATTATAATAAATTACTAAAAAAAATATAACAAATGATTAATCTTCATAATTTTATAAAAACTTCTAAAAATACTCTAATTTAAATTTAAAGAAAAATTATGAATATTAAATATTATCCAAAAATTAAATCACCTGTAACAAACTTTTGATGATATAACTATAAATGAAAAAAAGTATAAAACACAAACATGACTAATTATAAAATAAATATAAAAAAATAGAAAAAATATAAAAATTAAAAAATTAAAAAAAATGATTAAAAACAATAACTTAAAAAAAGTATAAAAATTAAAAATAAGGATTATTCTTTACTTTTAATCTCAGTGTATCCACATTTTCCACAAGCATATCTATCACCATGATCAGCCATAAATACACCACCAGAACAACGAGGACAAAAAGGATTTTTCCTTTTTAATTTATCACCATCAACTTCGTAAAGTGTAGATTTTTTCATAATTTAGTCCCTCCAGACTATTATTATATTAATATACAATTATTCTTCAGATTCAGAATTTTATTCTGATTCTTCAGATTCATCATTTTCAACAACTTCAGCTTCTTTATTTTTAGCTAATACATGTTCAGTTTCAATATTTTCCAAACTTTCAATTGAACCATAAATCTTTGCATAGCCAGAAGCTTTAGTTTGACCATAGTGAGGTTGAAGTGAATCAACCACAATTAAATCTCTATTAGAATCTAATAAAGCTACTAACTTACTTTTAACATCTAATAATTTAGGTGTAGCCTCACCAGAGTAAATACAATCAAATTTAACCTCAGTTCTATCTAATACTTTATTTTCTTTCTTATTTAAAATGTCAATTTCCATTTTTAAGCCTCTTTAACTTAATAAAACTTTATTTTTAATAATTTCAATTATCTACTTTTTTGAACAATTTAAGTAGTTCATTAGCTCTTTTTTTTACTTCAAAAACATTTAAAAATACTAATCCTTCATTAGGTTGCCCATATAAAATAACTGCATTATCAGGAGCCATAACAATACATGGAAGAACTGCAAGATCTTCTTCCCCTTCTACAACAATTAGCTGCTTTAAATCATTATTTGTTGCTTTTTTAATAGCTAGATCTATGGTTTCCCATAGTTCATCAGTAATAGTTCCTGGAGGATTTTTTGTAAATAAAACATTTTCAGTATTATTAAATTCATTATTATGAATTATTTTATTATTATGAATTTTTCTTTGAATTAAATTATCAATTATACTAATATTTGGATAAATATTTTTACTGTGAAGATTATTAGTAGTCTCATCTCCAACAGATATTAAAAATTTAGATGAAATAATTTCAGGTAAAGCATCTTCAAAGAAAGGATATAATTTACCTAATGGCCTTTTAAACTCATTTCTATCAGTTTCATCTAATATTAACACTATTATACCCTCTTAAATCTCGTGTGAAATTTTTAAATTTTTAGTTTTATAAATAATTAATCAATATTATAATCAAATCATCTTACTCTTAGAGCATATTCCCCAGGTAATTCAATATTTAATTCTTTAGCTATATCAGAATTTTCTGGATCTACGATTATTAAAAGACCACTCCAATTAGTTGAAGTAGGATTATTACAAACTGGACAACGTTCTCTAGTAGATATTCTTTTACATGAAGTACAAGCTTTAATACTCATTTATACTACTTCCTGATAATTAAAACAAATAATACTTTTATGTATTATTTTTTACTTTTATTTTTCTCATCTTCAATCCACTCAAACCTTCCTAAGTTAGGCTGTCTCATAGTAAGCCCAATTCTAGTTTCTTTAGTGGATTTACCTTTTAAACTAACAGCAACAATTCTAGCTCTGACAAAGTTTCCTTCTTCAAGAGTTTTTTTAGATTCTTTAGCAAGTAATGCTCCTCTTTTAGAATCATAATTAATATAATCGTCGGTGACTTGAGAAACATGAACTAAACCATCCATTGGACCAATACGAATAAAAGCTCCAAATTCAGCTATCTCAATTACTTCACCATTAATTATTTCATATAATTCAGGTTTGAAGAACACTGCATTGAAAACTACTTCATGATAAGCAGCACCATCACCCATTATTACTTTACCTTCACCAATGACCTCTATATTGTTAACACTAACAAGCAAGCCTAATTTTTTATCAAGTCTGCCGTTATAAGTTTCATTAAGAGTTTCAATAGCTACTTCTTCTAGAGGATCCTCAAACTTATAAGGAGGAATTCTCACAGTATCCTCAATTTTTGTTAAATAGTACAATTAAATCCCTCATAATTAATTTATTGATAAACATTATTTAATATTTTGAATGAATTTAAGATTATATAATAATGAGATTATATAATGCTAATATATGATATTATTCTAATATTTCTCTTTATACAAGTCAATAGACCTAATAGCTTCTTTTTTAGCCATTTCAGCATTATCCCAATTAAGGACTTCCACTTCTTTACCTTCAAGATTTTTATAAGTTTTAAAGAACTCTGCAATCTCATCTAAGATATGTGATGGAACATCAGATATATCATTAATATCTTTGAATTTAGGATCATCCACAGGAACAGCTAAGATTTTATAATCTTTATCTCCACCATCAATCATCCCCATTATTCCAATTGGTTTTGAAGCAATAACACAACCTGGAAAAGTTGGTTGTTCCATTAATACCATAATATCCATAGGATCCCCATCATCATAAACAGTTTGAGGAATAAACCCATAATCAGCAGGATAAACTACTGAAGAGTACAAAACTCTGTCTAAAGCAAAAGCTTCCATATCTTTATCATATTCATACTTGTTTCTTGATCCTTTAGGAATTTCGATTACTGCATTTATTACTTCAGGAAATTCAGATCCGGGATTTAATTCAGTCCATAAATTCATATTTCCACCATTATTGATATTTGATTATTATACATCATTATAATATTATTCTACATTATAATATTATTTTATATTATAATATTATTCTATATTATTATAATAATTTTATTATAATAATTTAATAAAATTAATAATTAAATAAAACTTTAATAAACCTTTAATAAAATTTTAATAAAGTTTAATAAAATTATTAAATTTGTATTTTAAATATTTAGAAGGATTAATAATAATTATTTAATATTACTATTCCAAATATCCATCAAAGACAACATATTTCTTTTGACGCAAATAAACAACAGGTATACCTTTTTTTCTTGCTCTTTTTTTTAGTTCAATATCATTTGTTGCTAAAACTTTTGAAATTCTAATTAAAGCATCATCAACAGATTCATCTTTATTTAGAGAAACATCTTTTATCTCAACAACTCCAGATTTAGCTATTTTAAGACCAATTCCTGCTGCAACCCTATTTTTGCCTTTTAAATTTTTCTTTAAACCAACCAACTCATTTATTATAAATTTTGTAGTAGCTAATTTATAAGAAGGAAAAGCTTTTTCAAGTTCATCTATTATATCAACATTGAACTGAAAGGGAATCATAAAAAATTTGTATCTATTATGATCTCTTTTTCACAACAATCTTTAAAATTATCATTGGATAATTCCATAACCAATCAATCTCCAACGAGCTCCAACTCTACGACTCAAAGCTACTCTATCCCCTTTGTCAGCACAAACAGGTAATTTTAAAGTTACTTGGACATTACCTTTAACTTTTGTTACAACACCAATTGTAGTAGTTGTACCACAATTTATCATTAAAGGCTCTTTAATTATAATTGGAGCTACATCTCTTTCTTCTTTAGTACCAACAACACGATCTAAAAGATGAGTTTCCATTTCAAAACTATGTAAAACATCTGGAAGAGTTCCAATTTCTCCAGCTACAGAACCAGAAAGAGAATCTGCTTTTGTAAGTGAAGGATCTAATTTAGTAGCTACACCTATAAGTCCTCCAGGTCCAACTTCATCAACATCTTCTCCACCAGCATTTAATCCAATTATTTTCGATTTTAAAGAGATCCAAGCATTTTTTCCACCTCTTTTATTTTCAATACCAGGACGGATTTCAATATCTTGACCTTCTTTTAATGTACCTTGAATCAAAGTTCCACCGATAACTCCTCCTTTAATATCATTAGGATGAGAACCAGGTTTATTAATATCAAAAGACCTAGCAACATGCATTCTAGAAGGTTTATTTGGATCCCTAATTGGAGTTTTAATTTTTTTATCAATAGCATCAATCAATATATCAATATTAGCTCCTTGTTGAGCTGAAACAGGGATAATTGGTGCACCTTCTGCACAAGTACCTTTTACAAACTCTTGAATCTCATTATAACTCTCAATAGCTCTTTCTTTAGAAACTATATCTATTTTATTTTGAACAACAATAACATCAGTTACTCCAATAACATCAAGAGCCATTAAATGTTCTTTAGTTTGAGGTTGAGGACAGTATTCATTAGCAGCTATTACAAGAACTGCACCATCCATTATTGCAGCACCAGATAACATAGTAGCCATAAGAGTTTCATGTCCAGGAGCATCAACAAAAGATACTTTTCTTAAAAATTCAGTTTCTTCTCCACAATGTTCACAAGTTATTGCTGTGGTATAACATAAAGGTTCACCACACTTGTTACATTTTCTAAATTCAATATCAGCATAACCTAAACGAATAGATATGCCTCTTTTTGTTTCTTCGCTGTGAGTATCTGTCCAGATACCTGATAATGCTTTGGTAAGAGTTGTTTTACCATGATCGACATGACCCACTAGCCCTATGTTAACATCAGACTGTACTTTCACAGATTACACCTGCTGTGTTTTTATTTTGAAAATATTCTACAATTCCATACATAATTTTTCACTGATAATAAAATAACTATAAATAACCAAATTATTCTTCTGAAGACTCATCTTCATCAGTACTTGGATTAAGTATAGCATCAATAGATTTATTACCTGCTTCAGTTACAATAGTGTTAATTTGAACAATATCATCAGATATAGTATTTCCTCTTAATGTTTTTCTTCTTTTAACACCATCAGCTTTAGGTTTGTAACCTATACCACCAGATAATAAACTTTTAATCCTTCTAGGACCTTCGACATCTTTTTTCATTGGAAAACCATTTTTATCACTGCCACCAGTAATTTTTAAAGTATATCCATCGAGTCCTATTAAATCCCCACTTAATTCGTCACCAATAGCTAAACCAATGATTTGTCTTTCATTAGTGTCTACTTCAATTTGATGACTTTCTTCTTTTTCTGAAATAACAACTTTAAATACCAAAAAATTCCTCCTTTAAACAAATTTAAACGATTGATCTTTAATAATTGAGAACAAATAAAAATCCAATATTATCTAAATTAATTATAAGCTATACACTAATACATATTATATTAAAGTATAATCTATATTTAATATATATTTATTATAACCCATTATTATATTAGTTTTATTATTAATATTTTTATTAGTTATATTATTAATCATATTATTAGTTTTATTATTAGTTTTATTATTAGATTTATTATTAGTTTTATTAATTTTATTAATATTCTGTATTCATTATTAATTTTATTAAATAATTTTATTAAATAATTTATTAATTATTATTAATTTATTTTATTAGTTTTATTATATTTACTATAATTTTAAAATCTATTATTAGTTATGATTTATTTTAGTTTTAATATTAATTTTAGTTTTATTATTAAACTATCTATTATTAATTAAGCATATAGCTTTATTAGCATTATTCAAAAAGTCCAAATGTACCCCAATCAGGATCAATTTTTCTTTTAATGGTTAATATTTCATTTAAGGATTCAAATTCATCTTCACTTAATTTATCCTTAAATTCTCTTTCTAAAATTTTATAATGTTTTTCTGGAATATCAATATATAGATTGTCTCCTTCTTCAAAATCTTTTCCAACAATTGCATCTTTAATTGCCATTGCAACTTTTTGACCTTTACTTATAGAAGGTAAATTATCTCCTTTATCCTGCATACTCTCAATAGATCCAACAACATTTCCATTATGATTCATTAAAGATAAACCTTGCTTTATAGTTCCACTAAGAACTTCAATTCCTGCAATTGCAGGTTTACTCTGTCTAAATACAAGTTTAGGAATAATTCTAATTTTTGCAGGTTTAATTATAGCATCCAACCACTTTTGTCTTTGCTCTTTTTCCTTCTCTTTAATCCAAACATCATATTCTTCAGTAATTTGATATATTACATTACCAGAAAAGAGCTTTATATCAGAATTATCCAATTCCTCTTGGGCAGTTGGGTGTACTTTAACATTAAAAGCAATTATAACTCCATGAGAGGGATCTTCTTGCTGTACGATAGATGCATTAATAACATCTCTTTTAGAAACATCACCAATTTCAGCAGTTCTAATTGGAATATCCATAGACTGCAGTAAATTTACAAGAGCTTCAAGAGAACCAAGAGTATCAGCTTTTGCCATTACCCCATTTTCATTGGTATGGATTGTGATATCTTCAATTTCCCTTAAAATTTCCTCTTTAACATGATCTCCATCTTTAGTTACCCTTAAAGGAGAACCAGAAATAACATTATCAAGATTAGGAGCTGCAATTTTTATACCAGCTGCAGCTACTACTTCATTAACCTTTTTAAACTTTTTCTTTGAATCTCTCATCTCTTCTAAAGGAAGAGGTCTTAAGATTGACCTAATTTTAGTTGTAAGAACATCTCCTACTTCCATCAAAGCAACTTCATCATTCTTTTTTAGAATACCATCATATATAATAGCATCTATTGTAACTCCAAGCCCAGTTTCTTCTTTAATTTCTAAAACAGTTCCCCTTGCAGGAGAATTTTCCTCAATTTTTAATTGTTCAGTTAAATACTCTTGAGCAAGCCCAAGTAACATTGCAAGTAACTCTACAATTCCTTCTCCAGACTTAGCACTAATAGGAATAATACTAATTTGAGAAGAAAAGTCATTTATACGATCAAATCTTTCAGACTGAAATCCTTCTTTATGTAAAATTCCAACCAGTTCATAAATTTGTTTATCTAAATTTAATTGAGTATTTTGAGCTTGATTTGCAAAAGATTTTGAAAATGAAGTGTTTTTATGAGTTTCCCATCCAAAAATCCTATCTATTTTATTTGCAGCTATTATAAAAGGAGTTTTGTACATTTTAAGAATATTTAAAGCCTCAAAAGTCTGAGGTTTAAAACCTTCATTAATATCCACAATAAGAATAGCTAAGTCTGCTAATGCTCCTCCACGTTTCCTAAGACTAGTAAAAGCTTCATGACCCGGAGTATCAATGAAAAATAAACCAGGGATATCTTTTTGGATAGATAATTTTCCAATGAAATTTCCACATATATTTTCTATTGTCTCTATAGGTATTTCAGTAGCACCGATATGTTGGGTTATTCCACCAGCTTCTTTAGATGCAATAGTACTTCCTCTGATAAAATCAAGAAGAGTTGTTTTACCATGATCCACATGGCCAAGAACAGATACAATAGGAGATCGAATCTTCATAATTTTCTAATTTATAATTTTCTAATATGATTAAAAACTAACAAATATTGTTCTAACAAATATTTTATTATATTTTATTATAGCTAATTATTATTTTAACAAGTTTTAACCATATATTCTAATAAATACTATTTTAATAAATATTATTCTAATAAATACTATTCTAATAAATATTATTCTAATATAATATTATTCTAATAAATATTTATTCATAAATCCAAGAATCATCAGCTATTTTATATTCACAAATTTCATCTTCATTGAAAAATAGAGATATCTCTCTTTCAGCAGAAGCTGGAGAATCAGAAGCATGTATAATATTTCTACCCATATCCATAGCAAAATCTCCTCTTATAGTACCAAGATCTGCTTCTTTAGGATTAGTAGCGCCAACTATCTTTCTAATCAATGATATTGCATCGTCACCTTCAATTACCATAGCAAATGAAGGAGATGAAGTTATATAACTAACTAAATCATTGAAAAAAGGTTTTTCAGAATGCTCACCATAATGCTCTTTTGCAAGATCTTCATCTATCTTTAAAAGTTTTGCAGCTACAATTTGAAGTCCTTTTTCTTCAAACCTAGTTAAAATTTTTCCCATGATTCTTCTTTGTACAGCATCAGGTTTCATCATAACAAAGCTTTTTTCCATCATCTTTTTAACCTCATGAATTAATTTATGAATTAAATTTATTATTAAATTTATTATTAAATTTATTATTAGATTTAGTTCTATTATTAGATTTAGTATTAAATTTAGTATTATTATATAGATTTATTATTTTTATTATTAGATTTAGTATTAAATTGATTGATTAAATTAATATTAAAAATTAATATAATTAAGTAATACAATAGAATAGTTATTAATAGATAATTATTAGATTAGAAATTCATATCTAAATCTTATAGCTAAATTAATCATTATAACTACTACTCATATAACTTACTAGTCATAGAAGCTAATTTTTGTAGCTAAAATTAAGTTATTAATAAGTTATTTATAAATAAATATTAAATGATTATTAAATGATTATTAAATAAACATTAAATACCTAAAAAAATACCTAATAATAAATAAATGAAATAATATTATTTAATAATATAACTCAGTTATATCATCATAATACTAATTTTCTTTTACCCATTTAACTTTTCTTGGAACTCTTCCAAGCTTAATCATATTTTTTTCACATTTACTACTACAGAAGAAGTATATGGAACCATCTTTTTTAACATACATTTTTCCAGTACCTTCTTCTATCTCTTCTTTACAAAATGAACAAGTTCTCATTATATTCACCTTTAGAATTTAAGTTAATTAAGAATATCCTAATATCTAGCTAAAGCATAGCATAAAGCCATAGCCAGTTAAGGAGTCTTAATCTCCTTAGCTTCTCTAATTGTGTCCAATAACATCAAAATATCGCCTTGTCTAACAGGACCCATAATATTTCGAGTTAATATTCTTCCCTTGTCTCTTCCATCGAGGATTCTGCACTTAACTTGCATTACCTCACCAGTCATCCCAGTTCTTTTCAAAACTTCAATGACTTCTGCTGGACTTCCTTCTTCCATATAATCACCTGTTAATAATTTTAGAGCATTTATTAATTAATGCTCTTCAAACAGATCAAGAAAAATAATTAATTATTAAACTAATTAATTTTTAAGTTCTTCAACTTTTTCCACAACTTCTTTTACTAGCTCTTCAGCTTCACCAGCATCAACAATAGCTGCTGAAGCAGTACCAACATTCAAACCTGCTGCTCCACCAACTTCTTCTTTGGTAGGCAAGTAAACATAAGGAATTTCTTTTTCTTCAGCAAGAACAGGAATGTGTGCAACGATTTCTGCAGGATCAACATTTTCTGCAATTACAACTAATTCTACATTTCCTCTTTCTATAAATTTAGTAACTTCGTTAGTTCCTTTAGCTACTTTTCCTGTATTCCTTGCGGTTTCTAATGCTTCTTCAGCTTTTTCAGCTATTTCTTGTGGGGTGTCAAATTTTACATAAATTGCTTTTGCCATATTATTTACCTCCTTTTTCATCTGGCATTTGCCATCCATCGGCAAATATTATAACTGCAGTTTTAAAAAAAATTATTTTTTAAAAACATTATAATAATCACTATAAGTAATAAATACTATAATAATTTGAAATACCATAATATTATCTAATATATCCTTTAAATATAATATATCATTTAATATTAGAGATAATATTAGAAATTACTCAATATTAGAGATTATTTGCTGTTATAATAAGTATATCATATTAAATATTTTATAAATGTCTATAAAAAGAACTAAATTGACTATGAACATAAAATAAGCTAAAATTAAAATATCAACGAAAATATTATTAAATATAATTATTGATTTTAGCTAAAACATCATTACACAATAGTTAAAAACTAATTGCATCAATTATAGCCTTATAATCTCAAAAATTTAGAATTCTAAATAGTATTAAAACAATTCAGATAAAATCATTTAAAATATTAATAAAAATATTAATGAAATTTAAAGTCTTGAGAATAGACTATAATAAATATATTTTCATAGCTTATAAAGTTTTTCAATATCTGATTCTAAATTCTGATTATATGCCAAATTATTATATTAAAAAGTAGTTATTATTATTTTTATTATCATAATATTTAACTTTTAATAATGAATTTTATAATACAGGATTAAATATTAATTAGTTAATTCAATATCCAAAATTCAATATTTAAATATAACTATCTAAAATTCAAATAAAAATATTCAAATAAAACAAAACCAGTAAATAAGCTCATAAAATATAAACCAACAAAATATAAACTAACAAAATATAAACCAATAAAAAAAATCAACAAAATAAAAAAATTAGAAATAAAAACAAATAAAAAAATAAAATAGAAAATATCCTACAAATAAAACAATACTAAAAGTAAATAATATCATTACTGTATATCGTTACCATATAGTATTGAATAGTTTTACTAAAAGTAAAACCATTAACTATTTATATATACTTAACTACAAGTTTTTGTAGCCAATTTAATATCTTCTACTTTTACAGTTTTTCTACCAGCATGTCTTGCAAATCCAACAGCTTTAGCAGCAATGTCGTTTCCACATTCTTCGATTGCTTCAGCTAATGCTTCTTTAGCACCGTCACTGACTCTGTCAGCACCAGCGTTTTTTAAGATTCTACCGATAGGAGCAATTGGTAATTCCATATTTTCACCTCATAATTTTGTAATTATAAGTGTATCTTTCATCATATATAAATATATTGGTTCTAGATTAGTAAATTTCAATATCCCACCAACTTAGTCAATTTTATTTTATATTAGAGATTGGAATTTTTCATTATTCGATATCTATACAAGACCACTTAACTAAATAAATTTAGATAAAATTTTCATAAATTAAGCTCAACTCATAGCCATTACAATTATGATTTCAAAAATATAGAATTAATATTATAAAGATAAAGTTAATTTTAGTAATTACTAAATTTTACAGAAATCATAGAAATAATAACATAATTCAAATAGAAATACGTGTCAAAAATAATGAAAATGAAAAAATAAAATAAAAATCTAAATAAAAAAATAAAATAATTTGATAAAAAAATAAAATAATAACAATTATAAAATTAATAATAAAATTAATAATAAACTTAATAATAAACTTAATAATAATATTAATAATAATATTAATAATATTAATTTAATAAAACTAATAATGAGATTGGTAATAATAAAACTAAAATTAATATTAAAATTAAAAATAATAATAAAATAAAAAATAGAATAATAAAATAAAAAAAATAAGTAATAATATTTAAAAGCTAAATGATAGTATTTAAAAAATAAGTAAAAGTATTTAAAAATTATTTATTTAATAAAACTTTCTTTAGAGCATCAACATCAGCATCAATCTCTATAGGTTCAACACAAGCATTTATAGCAGTATTTGGATCTTTAAGTAAATGTCCAGTAACTATACATACAACCTGTTCACCTTTATCAATTATTCCTTCAGCAACAAGTTTTTTAAGACCTGCTATTGAGGCAGCTGATGCAGGTTCAACTCCTATCCCTTCTTTTCTTGCAAGTTCCTTTTGAGCTTCTAAAATCTCATCATCGGTAACAGTTTCAGCAAAACCATTAGAATCATAAATAGCCCTTAAAGCTTTAATAGAACTTACTGGAGCCCCAATTCTAATAGCTGTAGCTATAGTTTCAGGATTTTCTGTTGGAACCAAATCCATAGTATTCTTTCTAAAAGCATTTACAATTGGACATGCACCTTCTGCCTGAATACCAGTCATCATAGGAAGACTATCAATAAAACCTGCTTTATAAAATTCAGTGACTCCTTTCCAAATAGCAGAAATATTCCCAGCATTACCTACTGGTAAAATAATCCTGTCTGGAGATTCCCATCCAAGTTCATGAACAATTTCAAATCCAATTGATTTTTGTCCTTCAAGTCTGTAAGGATTAATAGAATTAAGAAGATACAAATGTTTTTCAAGAGCAAGAGCTGTTACAGCTTCAAGAGCTTCATCAAAGTTACCATTAACTGAAAGTACTTCTGCTCCATGGAACATTGCCTGAGCTAACTTTCCAAGAGCTACTTTTCCACTTGGAAGAAGAACAACGCATCTAAGACCTGCTCTAGCTGCATAAGCTGCAAGTGATGCAGAAGTATTGCCAGTAGAAGCACAGCCAACTGTATCTACACCAAGTTCCATAGCTTTAGTCATCCCAACGCTCATACCACGATCTTTAAAACTTCCAGTTGGGTTTGAACCTTCTACTTTAACAAAAAGTTCAATTCCAAGTTCACTACCTAACTTATCACATTTACAAAATGGAGTTCCGCCTTCATCTAGAGAAACTATCTTAGTTTCATCAACTGGCATAAACTCTTTATACTTCCATAAGATATCTTTTCTACAATCAAAAATATCTTTAGAAATATCCAAATTTTCAATATCGATATCTACTTCCAATACAGAGCCACACTCTTTACAAGTGTATATAACTTCATTATCATTATATTTTGTATTACAATTTACACATACAATCATAAAATCACTTTAATATAAAAAAAATTTAATATAAAACTATTTTGATAAGCAAAAAATATTGTATAATTATTTTATTATAAATTAAATCTATTATAATTACCTAACATTTAATAATATATTATTTTTTATTAATAATAATATATAAGTTTAATATATAATTATAAATTCGATACAAAAAAAATTATAAATGATATATAAAAAATATAAATATAATTTCTTTCTAAAAAAATAATATTATAGTGATTAGAAGATCATGAAAAGTCTAGCTATGCCTATAGTAAGATAAGCCTCTATAAATGCAGCTATTATAAATAATACAACTGAAAAGCCTAATAGAACTAAAGATTGAGTTAATCTATTTATATTATTATTTAAAGAATTAGTTATCCTATTTTTTATTGATAGATTAACCTCATTATTAGTAATAACTGGTTTAATAATACCTTTAAAAAATTCAATTAAGAATTTAAACATGATAAATCCACTTGAGCCTGCAAGAATAATAGCAGGAATTTCAAATATTCCATGAGGTAATGTTAAAAGTAAAAATGAATACAAAGGCATTTTAGTCGCAAAATATCCAATAAAAACACCATTGGAAATTAAAACAGAAGCAGTTAGCAAACCAAAGGTTATAGCTCCACAATATAATATTATACCAACATATACATTATTAAAAAATATTGAATCATGAGTTAATTGGATATCTCCTTGTTGAACTCTTTCACGAAAAGAATTAATCACAGGATTCATAGCTTCTGAAATATAAGGTGCAAAGAAGTATCCCAAAAGCATTGGAATAACAAATAACAATGTTGAAAATAAGATTATAAATTTATTCTCTGAAAATGCACTCTTCAACTCATCCCATATAATAGAAAAATAATATCTAATGTTTTGCAGTATACCACCTATTAATTAAATTTTAATCGATTTTAATTAAATTATTAAGAATCTATTTCACAACTGATTCTAAATGAATATATTAGTAAATCATTCTATAAATAATATATTATTTAATGAATTAAATAATTTTAATAGTTAAATAATTTTAATAACTTATTATTAAAAATAATAAAATTAAGATTTTTTATGTTAGGTTTTTTAAGTTAAATTTTTTAAGTTAAGTTTTTTAAATTAAGTTTTTTAAATTTTAAATTAACTTTAAATAAAAAATAACTCAAAGAATATTATTATAAAAATTATAAAAGGGTCTTTGCAATTTCTAATGACTTTTCTCTCTTATCAGCTAATTTTTCAAAGAATTTTTTCATTTTTTCTGCAGTAATTGTTTTACATTCTCCACAAAGCAAAGTTCCATTTTTACAATTCTCATAAACATTTTTAAGTTCAGCATCATCATCGATTAAATGATATACTAACATTTCATAAACAACACACTGATCAGGACAACCACCAAGTTTTTTTTGCTCTTCTAAACTTTCACGACCACCAGTTTTAGCTGATTTAACTTTCTTTTCAGCTTCTTTTGGAGAATCATTTAAGTAAATAGCTGTTTTTGGATCACTACTTGACATCTTACCTCCAGTGAGGCCTGTAAGGAATCTATGATATGTAGAAGAAGGAGGAATAAAACCATATTTAGATTTAAATTTATCAGAAATATCACGAGTTAATCTTATATGAGGATCTTGATCTACACCAACAGGAACAACAACATGTTTTGGACCACCATACTCCTCTATTTGAGGAAGTAAAATATCAGCTACCTGAACAATAGGAGCGTATAAATGAGATATACTTGTAGATGGAGAAAACCCATATATAGCTTTTAATTCATTGAAATTAGTTTTTTTAGACAATTCAAAAGCTAAATTTTTAACAGGATTATGTTCTGACTGTAAATAAACTAAAACATTTTCATCAGTTAAATCAAGCCCAAGGGCAATATAATTAGATAAGTATTCTGTAACAGCCATTTCTTTTGCCTGATTAAAATCAATCCCTCTTGCACCATATGATTCCATATCAGCTATAGGTAAAGATAAATTCCCACCCTTTTTTAGATACCATTTAAGTTGATCTACAACCATTTTATGACCTATATGCATCTTTCCACTTGGCATCATACCTGAAACAACAGCAAATTCTTTATTTTTGTTTACTAAAGGAATTATTTTCTCAAAATCCCTATGCCCAAATATAACTCCTCTTTTCATGAGAGGTAATGGATCTTCAATATCTTTTAAAACACTGGAAAATTTTTTTATTCCAAATTTATTTACTAATTTATCATAATCAACTGATGATGATGCCCATGGGTCAATCAAAAAATCACCTAAAACTTCTAATATACTACTAAAATCAATACTCAATCAATACAACTACAAGAAACACAAACCAATACTACAATAAATACAAATACAACTTATTAAATCAATACAAATACAAGCCAATATACCATCAATATAAACATAATTAAATCAATAATATAATCAACACAAATACAATCTATTAAATCAATACAAATACAAACCAATATACCATCAATATGAACATAATCAATAAATCAATATTAATCAACACAGATATAAATAATATAAATACAAACCAATACTCAATAAGTATAATCGATAATAATACAGACTTAATATAATAATGTATTTAAAAAATCTATAATATATGATAAAATTAAGGCCTAGTCCATTCTATTTTATAGTAAGTAATATCCTCTTCATCATCTACAACAGCCATTAAAAGGCTTTTTTTAACACCATGAGATACTCTTACATAGCTAGCAAAGTCTAAAGCATTAATATCATAATCTTCATGTATAATTTTTACAAGATATTCAGAATGACCATCACCTGGAGACTTTCCCCTTTCATAAAGTCTAAATTCAGAACCATACTTGAAACCAGTTTTTATGATGTATCCCCTATCTTTTAAATCCTTATACACGCAGTATTTTGCATAGTTTCCTTTTTTCTTGATAATCTCCCTAATATAATTTATTTCTAATTTTTCATCAGAATCTACATTATAAATATTCAACCTTCCATTTTCCATTAAATAAAAAGCCTCAATAAGAGAAAGTTCAAGAAAACCATCTTCAAGCTTTCCAAAAAAACTTTTCTGATTAAGAGAAATAGCTTTTTGATTAAGATCTTCTTTAATAGTTATAGTCACTATTTCATCAGTTAAGCAGCCGCGCATTTAATACCTCTTAAATTCATGATAAGTATGAATTATAAACTATTTTCAATACAATAAATCATAATTTTTGAATAAATTTAGATTACGGTAAAAATTATTTAAAATATATCTAAAATAAATACACAAATTATAGAAATTATAGACAAATATACAAAATATATTAATTATAGATAAAAAATATCTAATAAAATATCTAATAAAATATCTACAAAAATATCTAATAAAAATATCTAATAAAAATAATTTTTATAGATAAATAATATCTTAACACAAATAATACCTATAATTATTATTAAATATAATTATTAAATAAGCTATTTTTTATCTAAACCAGTTATCCTGATTCCTGCATGATGAACTCTATTTTTGATATTAAGACCTATTAACAAAGGAGTAATTTTTTCAACAATTCTAGTTCTTGATAAAGATCCACAATCAATTGCATTAACTCCTGGAAGTTTATTAACAAGTTCAATTGCTTTTAATTTAGATTCATCATCATCTCCACAAACTAAACAATCACAATCAATTTCTTCTTCATGATCCATTAAACTTGAGGAACAAATATTACTATATGCAGACACAATACTTACATCTTTATCTTTTAAAATAGCTGCAGTCCTTTCAGCTGCAGAACCTTCCCAAACTTCTATAAATTCAGTTGGGAATCCTCCAATATTAGAACTTAGTGATGCAGTTGCATCAATGATAATTTTACCATCCAAATAATCTTTTATACTGTCTAAAGTAGCTTTTTGAGCTTGAAGAGGCACAGTCAATATAATTATATCTGCAATAATTGTTGCATCAGGATTACTCAAGCCTTCTAAATTTTCAATATTTGTCTTACCTAAAAGATTTTCAATTTCAGCGACAGCATTTTCAGCTTTTTCAGCTTTTCTTGAACCAATAACAACATCTTCGCCACTTTTGGCATATCGCAAAGCTAATCCTAATCCTTGATCTCCAGTTCCACCTATAATAGCAATTTTCATATTTTTATCCCTCATATTGATTATTGTCTATTTAATATATTGTCTATTTAATATATTATCTATTTAATAAATTATGTTTATATCTTAATGTTTATATCTTATATTATTAAATTCATTTTATTAATCTTATTTCTAATATAATTCTCAATTATAGTATAATAATATTAATATTTCTAAAATTATTAATATCTTTAAAATTACTAATATTTTTAAATAAATAGCAATATAATAAAATTAATAGCATTATTAACTATAATTAATTAATATAACTATTAAATATATAATTACTAACTATGATTACTTAATATAACTATTAAATATATAATTACTAACTATAATTATTTTAGTAAAAAGTCATCATATGGTCATTTTAATGTTTATATTAATAATATCATATAATTAAAATATTAATTTATTTTATTAGTAAATGTATTTATGTATTCTATAATTAAGTATATGTATGTGAATGTATTATTAATATTCTAATATAAAGCCATATTATATTTAAATAATATGTCTTTTTAGAAATTTGTTGAACTCCATTAATAAATATTACTTCTAAAATAAATATTAATTTTAAAAGTTACAATAAAAGTTTAAAATAATGTAATAAAAATATAGAATTAAAGATAATAAAATATCCAAATAATGAAAAATAGAAAAATAAAAAATATTAATATAAAATAAGGTTTTATAATGTTTAAAGAACTTAATGAATTTAAATCAATGAAAAACATTTTAAAGAAAGATTTAATGGAAGCTATTAAAGAATTAGCTAATAAAATTTCTGTTCATGACCTTATGTTAGCTACTGTAATATTAAGAGAAGAAGGAAAATATGTTCAATCAAGTTACAGAGAAGGATACTTGGAAATCTATATAAAATATTTTATTATGAGAATAAAAGATGTAAAAGAAGATAAAAATTATTATAATTCAAAAATATCTAATGAATCTGATTTTTTAGAAGCTATTGAATTATTAGAAACACAAAATAAAAATAAAGAATTATATAAAAATGAAAATGATAAATTTCCCCTAATTTATACAATAATCAGTTTATATACTACTTTCATATTAAATGAACCAATACATCCCATTGGAACTCCTTTTCCAGGGAATTTAAAAGTTACTTATGAAAATGGAACTTATTTTTGTCCTGTAAAAGACAAACAAAAAGAAAATCCAAATGCAGTTTGTAAATTCTGCATAGCCAAGCAATCTGATTTTTAATATAAGTAATTAGAAAAAAATAAGATAAATTATTAGTTTTTGAAAAAATAAAGTTTAAACAACTACACTAGTTATTCTAAAGCTTCATTTTCCCCACCTTTAATAGTTACAACTTTTTTTATATATAATTTAGACCATATCAGTGCTATTAAACTCCCAATTATATTTCCAATTACAATTCCCCACCATACACCATATTGACCCATTCCAAGAGGAATAGCTAATATATAAGCAAATACTACAACAAGCAATAACTCCCTTATAGCTGTAAGCATGAAAGAATCCAATCCTTTACCAACACCTTGGAAAATAGAAGCTGCAGTTGAACCCATTGGAACAAAAAGGTAAAACAGAGCCATTACTCTCAAAAAATCAGTAATAGGACCATTTAAAGCAGCAGTTTCAGGAGAATATGTAAATAACATTGCTATATATGGTGCAAAAATAAATGTAGATACAGCTGTAATAATAGATATTATAGTTCCAATTTTAATAGAGTAGTTTTGAATAATACTGAAATTTTCATATCTTCTAGCACCAAATGAAGCTCCAACAATAGCTACAACAGAAATAGATACGGATATTATTGGAACAATAGCTATCATGAGAACTCTCCAACCAGATGAATAAATAGCCACAGCATCAGCTCCAGAAACAGATACTAAAATCATGTTTAAAGAACCTGCAAGTATTGCCATGATTAAAAACTCAGCACCAGCAGGAATACCAACAGATAGAATCTTTTTTAAAATATCTTTACTGAAATTAAAAAATTTTAAGGATATTCTAATGTAAGTATCCTTCTTAAACCAATAAAGAATAATGAAACTTGAAACAGCCATTGATAACACAGTTGCAATACCTGCACCTGCAATTCCATAACCCCAAGTATATATAAATAAAGGATCGAGAATTATATTGAGAATAGCTCCTAAAGACATTGCATAAGTAGTTTTTTTAACATTTCCTTCTGCACGAAGTATTCCATAAGCAGCTGCTGTAAATACAATAAATATAGACCCTGCAAAGACAATATTACCATAGGCAAGTGCAAGGTCAACAGTAACTCCTGCACCAAGCATTTCAAGAATAGGCCTTAAAAACAAGCCTAAAGAAACCATTATTATAATTGTGAATATTATTGTAAGCAATATTATATGTATTGCAGCATTATTAGCTTTATCTTTACTTCCTTCACCTATAAATCTTGATATAACAGCAGTAGCTCCAGCACCAAGACCATTTGAAAAACCAATAACTACCATGAATATAGGTGTTATAAAACCAATAGCAGCAAGTGCATTTTGACCAAGTCCAGCTACCCATACACCATCTATGAGATTGTATAATGAAGTAATCATCATAGCTATAATCATTGGTCCAGACAACTTTAATATAGCTTTTTTTGGATCTCCAAGAATAGTAGAAACACCTTCAGTTTCTCCAAAATCTTCATTACCAACATCATTATTGTCAATACTATTATCAACATTAATATTATCAATATTACTTCCAGTACTAATATTTTCAATATTATTATCAGTATTACTATTCTCAATATTATTACAAGTATTACTACTATTAGTATCTTTTTTGTTAATTCCTTTGTTTTGATCTTTTTTATCCCGATTCATTTATCATCAGCCCATCATTAAAAAAATTCATGTTGAAGTCCATCTAAGTCAATCTTAATTAATAATCTATCTGATCTATTAATAATAATACAAATTATAATACATCAAATAGATTAATTATAATTATACAATAAATTATGAAAGTTATAATATAAAATAAAAATTATAATATAAAATACTAAAAATTATAAATAAACCAATTATTTGTGTGAAGTATATATAAAATATAATCAATAAAACATCATAAATTAATAAAGCAAACTATAATTAATTATTACTATATTAAAAAACAATAATAAATACAAACTAATAAAATAATAAGATAATAATATAATAAGATATAATAATAAAGAATGATTGAAAACAATACCTAATTTAAGAACATATTATAAAAAACATATTTATAAACTCTTATTTTCAATTTATTGACCAAAAATAGAGTAAAGTTTATTTAAATTCAAGTATTCTTATTATTGTATAATTATATTATGTTTTTATCATATATAACTTTTTTTGATATATAGTATATAATATTTAAGATAAAAATAATGTTTTAAAATTTTACTATTAAATTATAAAATATAAAAATTATAATATATATAAAAATAAAATCTAAAAATAAGTATAAAAATAAAGTATAAAAATGAAATCTAAAACTAAATAAAATCTAAAAATGAGATCTAAAACTAAAATCTAAAAATAAAGTCTAAAAATGAAATCTAAAACTAAAATTTAAAAATAAATTATAGAAATAGAAATAAAGATATTTTTATCTAAATTTTAAAGACAAAATTATAAATCTAATTCTAATTAGAACCTGCCATCCCCACACCAGTTAAAGCAGAAGCTTCGAGTGTCAAAGATTTAAGATCTTGTTTTTCAATTTTAGTAATATGAGTATTACCGCCTTGTTGAACTAACATACAAGCTTCTTCAGTCATAGCTTTAATGTATCTAGCAACTTGAACTCCTTTTTGTTTATAATCAAGTCTATGGCGTAATTGTATATTTTGAGTAGCAATACCTTTTCTACAATTCCCTTTAAAGCACATTTGACAAGTTTTACAACCAATAGCAACTAAAGCAGCAGTAGCTATATAAACTGCATCAGCACCAAGAGCAATAGCTTTTGCTAAATCTGCACCATTTCTAATTCCACCACCAGCAACAAGATCAACACTACTTCTAAGATTAACTTCTTTAAGTGCTTTATCAGCTTCGACAATAGCAGCTAATGTAGGTATTCCTGCATGTTCCATTATAACATCGGGACCTGCACCAGTACCTCCCTGCATACCATCAACAACAATAATATCAGCTCCACCTTTAGCAGCTATTTTAACATCATCAGCAACACGTCCAGCAGCAAACTTAACCATAATAGGAACTTGCCAGTTAGTAATTTCCCTAAGTTGAGAAATTTTCATACTAAGATCTTCTGGACCAACAATATCCATATGTCTAGCTGGTGAAAGAGCATCAGCACCTTCAGGAATATTTCTAATTTTTGAAACTTCAGCAGTGACTTTTTCACCTAAAAGATGCCCACCCATTCCAGATTTAGCACCTTGACCAATCTTAATCTCAACAGCATCAGCATTATTTAAGTAGTCAGCAGAAACTCCAAAACGACCAGAAGCATACTGAGCAATTAATTTATTAGCTAATTTTCTTTCTTCTGGAAGCATTCCACCTTCACCAGTATTAGTAGCAGTTCCTGCAATAGTAGAACCAATAGCTAAAGCCATTTTAGCTTCTTTACTAAGAGCTCCAAAGGACATTGCCCCAATCATAACAGGAGTATCAAGTTTAAGTGGTTTTTCAGCAAATCTACTACCTAAAACAACATCAGTCCTACAAGGTTCACGATATTTATCAATAGGAGGTCTTGAAACCTGAGCAGGAGTAATAACTAAATCATCAAATGTAGGAAGAGATCTTACAGATCCAGTACTCCTAATTTTATAAGAACCCTGATTTGATTTTCTTGAAATTTCATTAAGAGTATCATAAGACCATATTCCTCGTTTATCATTAGCTACAGCACTAACATTAATCGCATTATTAGGACACATTTCTTCACATATCCTACAACCAACACAATTTTTAGTATGAACTGGATAGGGATCCCCATTAATCACTTCATAAACACCATGAGGACAATTGTTTAAACAAGAAAAACATTTATTACAAATATTTTCATCTCTATCATCACACAAATACCAACAACACCCAGGGCGATTAAAATTTCTTTTACATAACATTAAGTCTTTTTCAACTTTAAAAGGCATTTACTCCCTCCTATTAAGTTTTTGAATAAATTACAAATTTTAAAAATATTATACTATAACAAATAAAATATTATAACAAATACTATAATTTTTATTAAGGTTATTAATCACAGTAACAATCTTCTTCTTCATCATTACCATAAAAAGGACGTTTACTTTTAGGAACTATTTTTCTAAACTTTTTATAATCTTCATCAGATAAATCAAAATCATAACTACTCAAAGTAGTCTTAAGTTCATCTAAATCCTCTTTAGAAATATCTAATAACTTAGCATTTTGACCTAAACTTTCAACAGAACCTTTAACATATATAGCTCCTCTAATAATAGATTCACCAGCATCTTTACCAACGTCACCTAAAATAATAATACGGCCACCCATCATAAAAATACCAGTCATAAAACCAGAATCACCACCAACAATAACAGTGCCTCCTTTCATTATCTCACCAGTACGAGATCCTGCACTATTTTTAACAACAAGAGTACCATCATAAATTCCTTGACCAGCACCATCACCAGCAGAACCCTCTACAATAATCTCTCCACCAGTCATGTTATCACCAACAAACCAACCAGCATTACCATGAATGATAAGTTGAGCTTTATCCAACATAGTTCCTGCAAAATAACCAGCAGAACCCTCAATTTCAATATGAGCTTTTTCAGTAAGTCCTGCTACAAGAGAATGCATTGCATTAGGATTTTTAATTAAAATTTTATTACATTTAGTAGACAAATCTTTTATCTTTTGATTAGCTTCCCTTGGAGTCATTGATGAAAAATCTAGCTCAAAAACCTTATTTTCATTAATATCATTTCTATTAATACTATTTCCATTAATACTATTTTCATCAATATTATTATTATTAGAATCTTTAGTTAAATTATCGTTAGTTAAATTGTTTGAATCCATAAATAACAACTCCAATTAAATCTCATAAACCCTAACTTCTCCAGGAGAAATCTGTTCAACTTCTTGAGTATCCATAACTTCATGGAGAGCTATTTCTTCAGAAGCAATAGCAAAAACATCATCATTTTCGGCCATTATTCCAGGACGTAAGCCTAATTTATCTTTAGCTATTCCAATACCATTAGGAGTTCCGATAATATAAGAAAAAGGACCATCCATATCTTCAACAGATTGTTCTAAAGCTTCTTCAAGAGAATAACCAGTATCTAATTTATCAGCTATATAATGAACAAGACATTCAGTATCATTATTAGTTTCAAATTTATGACCTTTTCTCTCTAAAGGATCTCTAACTTTCCAATAATTTGTAATTTGACCATTATGAACAACAGTAATATCTTTTACAATATAAGTCTGAAATGGGTGAGCATGATATCTATCAACATTACTTTCAGTAGAAAACCTAGTATGACCAATCGCATGAGTTCCTTTTACATCACGAGTATCATAACGCTCTGCAATTTCATAAACAGACCCTACATCTTTTATCATTTGGAAAGAATGACTTCCATTTAAAACTATCACGTCATTATCTACATTGGCAACAGAATAATCATTAATACACTTATTAGTATTAGTAGCTCCAATATTATCAATACTAGTAATTAAAGGTTTTAAATCATGAAAATCATCAAGAGCTATTTTACATTTGTAAATAAAAGAATCATCAACAGAAGGTATGATTTCATCTTCTTTAATAGGAGTTTTAACATTAATAGCATCTTGAACAGTATGAAGTAAACCTTTTTTATCAGCTACTTGTATATTTAATATATATTCATTATCTTCAAGACCCATTCCACCATAGATTGCAAAACCTGCAGAATCTGGTCCTCTGTGCTGAAGAGCATGTAACATTTTAGTCATATCATCTCCAACATTATGTAATTTTTTATCTTTATAAACAATTCCGGCTATCCCACACATGAAATCACCTCTGTTATTATTAATATTTAAAAAATTGATATTTAAATAAAAAAATTAATATTTAAAAATTTATTAATTTATATATTAATTTAAAAATTATTTTTAAGAATAATTCTTTAAAAATTATTATTATTTAATTATCATTATTTAACTCTAAAATCTGATTTAGATAATACTCATGTAATCTTGTATCATCTGTTAATTCAGGATGGAAAGACATAGCTATGTTATTTCCTTGTTTAACAGCTATAATATTTGAATCAAGGACGGAAAGTATTTGAACCTGATTTTTTATCTGAGAACTCTCATCTTTAGTTCCATTAAGAATATTTGAAACAGAAGGAGCTCTTATAAAAACTCCAGGATAAGAATAATTAAAGATATTAATTTCATTCTCAAAAGAATCTCTTTGTCTTCCAAAAGAATTTCTTTTAACTTCAATGTCCATAATACCAAGAATCTCCTGATCATAGTCTGTTTTCTTAGAAAGAAGAACCATACCAGCACAAGTTCCAAATACAGGAATATTATTTTCAATAATTACTTTATCAATTCCTCTTTCTTTAATAAGCTTACCAATAACTGTACTTTCTCCTCCAGAAATTATAATTCCATTACACTCTGCTACTTCATTAGCATATCTAACTACTTCAGCTACAATTTCATTATTTTTACCCATGTTTTCAATAGCTTTCAATGTCATTTCAACATGTTCACTAACTGCACCTTGTAGATTCAATACTCCTATTTTAATCATAATACTATTCCTTTAATTGTCAATCAAATTTAAATTTTCATTATTATATTTATATATCATTTAGCTTTTCATTATATCAATAACTTTTGATACATTATCATTAGCTTTTTATTATCTAAATTTAGATTAGAATTAATATTTAAATTAGTTATCATTTAAATAAAAAAACATTTGATACAGATATTTAGTAATATAAAAATAATATAATAATTAAAAATTAAAATCTAATAATTAAAATCTAATAATTAAAAATTACAATAAAATTACGATTAATAGATACTAAAGGAATATTAATACAGAATATATTTATGGATAATTATCAGCAGTATTAATATAGCTTTTATCATATATAAATCTACCGGAAGTATCTTTCCGATTAGTTAATTTTTCTGAAAAATTATATCAAAGAATAGATTTTTTTTTGAAATTGTTTAAAAAAATTAATAAATAATATATTATTTTTATTTTTCAAAAAAAATTAATTTTATAACTTTTATAACATTTATAACTATTAATAAAATAATTAAATAATAATTAAAAATAAAATCTAAAATCTCATATAAAAATAAAAAGAAAAGATTAAAATTAAAAACAAAAAATAATGAAAGATAAACTTATTAAAACTTTTAATAATATTATAATTATTATTATAATATTATAAAATATTACTTATTTCAATAAAGATATAAAGTCTTAGTTAGTTATTTTAATAAATAATATAATATATAAATTTTATATATGAATTTTTAATAAATTTTTAATAAATATTATTTATTTTATATTGGTTAATACTATTTATTTTATATGATTAATATTATTTATTTTATATTGGTTAATACTATTTATTTTATATGATTAATATTATTTATTTTATATTAGTTATTTTAATAGAGATAATACATTAGTTATTTTAATAAAGATATAAAATACCAATTATTCTTCAATATTATCTAAAGCAAACTTAGCACCAGTTCTTACAAATCCACTATCATCATCAAGAAGTGATTTTAAAGGACCAATAGCATTTTTATCTCCTATTTTACCTAAAGCCCATGCAGCAGCCCCTCTAACTCTCCAATCATCATCATCAAGAATAGCTATCAAGGGATCAACAGCTTTATCACCCATACGACTTAGTGCAGTTGAAGCTTCTCTTCTAACAAGCTTATTATTGTCTTTTAAAGTAGCTATAAGTGGATCAATAGCTTTTTCATCACCTATAATACCTAATAATTTTGCAGAAGACATTTTTATATTTTTATTTGTACCTTTAGTAGATAAAACTTCAATAAGAGGATCAAGAGACTCTTCAGATCTAAATTCAAGAAGTCCAAGTGCTTCTTCTTGAACAAACTCATCATCATTATTCAAATCCTCAATAAGTTGTTTTATAGTTTTTTCCATAGCAATAACTCCTATTATTTTATAAACTTTATTTCCATTAAATTCTATTCTCATTTATTTTAATTGGAAATTTTTATAAATTTCTATATAAATTATAACAAATTATAATAATATAATCTTAATACTATATATGTAATACATAATATAAATACTTTGACATAATACGAACTATATTTTAATACTTTTAATGATTTAAATATGAATTCAAAACATTGAAAACATAAATAATTAAAAATATAACCTATAATGTACATTATATTATTCATAAGATAAATATTTAACTAAATCAATAAGTTTAACAATCAATAAATCAAAAATTATAAATTTAAAACTAATATCAATTTTTAAAAACATCAAATAAATCATCAAATAAATATTAATCAAATTATAGTAATTAAGTTATATTAATTATATGATTATATTAATTAAAGTATAATTAATTAAAAACACAAATTAAAACAATAATGTTAATTGAGAGATAATCTATGAAAAAGATAACAACTATAGCTGGGGATGGAGTAGGAAAGGAAGTTATGGAAGCAGGTTTAACTATTTTAGAATCTCTAAATTTAAATTATGATTTTATCAAGTCAAAAGCAGGATTTGAATGTTTTCAAAACTGTGGTAAAACAATACCTGAAGAAACCATAAAAAATGCTAAAAAAAGTGCAGCTACTTTATTTGGAGCTATTACATCTACACCAAGTGAAAAAAGTCCAATTATAACTCTTAGAAAAGAACTCGACGTATTTGCTAATTTAAGACCTATAAAAACATTTGAAGGAGTAAACTCACTATTTAATAATATTGATTTTTTAATCATTAGGGAAAATACAGAAGGATTATACTCTCAAATAGAGTCTTTTGAAAAAGAGGAAGAAAAAAACAGTACAAAGAAAGAAAAGAAAGAAAATAATGAAAATGAAAAAAATAATAAAATCACAAAAACAATAGCTAAAAGAGTTATAACTAAAAAGGCAAGTACAAAAATATGTGAATTTGCATATAAAACAGCGATAAAAAACAATAGAAAAAAAATTACTTGCGTTCATAAAGAAAATGTATTAAAAAAAACTGATGGTATATTTAAAGAATCGTTTTACAATGTAGTGGAAAGATATTCAGCAAAATGCCCTGATATAAAAGCTAATGATTATTATATAGATGCAACTGCAATGTATTTAATAACAAAACCACAAGAATTCGATATAATAGTAACAAGTAACCTTTATGGAGATATACTATCTGATGAAGGAGCAGGATTAGTTGGTGGTCTTGGACTATCACCTTCAGCTAACATAGGAGATAAAAACGGTTTATTTGAACCAGTTCATGGCTCTGCCCCAGATATTGAAGGAAAAGGATTAGCTAACCCAATAGCTATGATATTATCCATTAGTATGATGTTAGAATTTTTAAAAGAAGATTTTTATGCTAAACAAATTAATAAAGCTGTTGAAAATGTTTTAAAATCAAAAAAAATAGCTACTCCTGACTTAGGAGGAAACTCAAAAACATCTGATATTACTATAGCTATTAAAAAAGAATTAGAAAATTTAATTTAAAAACAATCAAAAATAATGAAAATTAACTAACTAATGAAAATTACCTAATTAATTTAATAAATAGTAATAAAAATAATAGTAAAAGTAATAATAAAAGTAATACTAATAATAGACAATAATAAAATAAATAATAAAAATAATATTAATAAAAAATAATTTCAATAAATATTAATAAAAATTGATAACCATAAAAATAATATTAATAAAAAATAATTTGAATAAATACTAATAAAAATTGATAATAGAAAAAATAATAAAGTAATATTAATAATAGAGCTATTTTAATAAAGCTATAATAAATAATAAAACTATAATGTAATCATAGTTCCAATACCTTTTGTAGTAAATATTTCAAGAAGTAGAGAATGTTTAACTCTGCCGTCTATAATATGAGCAGATTTTACTCCTCCTTCAATAGCCTTAACACAAGTTTCTACTTTAGGAATCATACCTCCACTTATAGTTCCATCTTTAATTAAATCATCAACTTCATCTACTTTAATCTTTTTGATTAATGATTTAGGATCATTAGGATCTTTAAGTACACCAGGAACATCGGTTAAAATTATTAATTTTTCAGAGTTCATTTTACTAGCTACTTCTCCAGCAACAGTATCAGCATTAAGATTTAATGTATTTCCATTATCATCTACACCAATAGGAGATATAACTGGAATATAATCATTATCAGTGAACATTTGTACAATTTCAGTATTTAAAGAGTCAATTTGACCAACTAAACCTAAATCAATTTCATGTTCCTCACCTGTCTCTTCATCTGTTATTCTATGAGGAGCTTTTTTAGAAGCTACAATTAATTGACTATCTTTTCCTGAAATACCAGAAGCTTTTCCACCATGAATACCGATTTTAGAAACAATTTCTGTACTAATTTTGCCAACTAAAACCATTGTAACAATATCCATAGTCTCTTCATCAGTAATACGAAGTCCTTTAATAAATCTAGGCTCTTTACCCATTTTATTCATAGAACGAGTAATCTCAGGACCTCCACCATGAACAACAATAGGTTCCATACCTACATATTTAAGTAAAACTGTATCTCTAGCTGTAGAGTTCATAGCTTCTTCATCAATCATAGCATGTCCACCATACTTTATCATGATTTTTTTATGATGAAATTCTTTTATATAAGGTAATGCTTCAATAAGAAGATTCGCCTTATTTGGTTTATTATTCAGTTCCTCTGACATATCTTTCACAACAAATTATTATAAAAGTATAAATATATTGATAAAAATTGCAAATGTTAAATAATGCAAGCTAGGATTTTTATTAGAATATATGTTCATCTATTAAAGCATTCAATTATTAAAAAATTCAATTATTAAAATAATATTCATTTATAATATTTACTTTTAGATATAAATATTTTATTAATAAAAAGGGGCAAAAATTTACTTTTAATATGTAGTTTACTAATTAAATATAAATAATAAATAAATATGCATATTAAAACTTTTATTAATAATATTAATTATAATTATTAAAATATATTAATTAAAGGTTCATTTTCTGAATCATCCTTTGAATCTTTTTTATACCCATCAAAAATATTATTTAAATCTTGAACTAAAAGATCAGCCATATCTCTTGTGAAATTCTCTTTTATAACAATTCTTAAAACTGCGATATCTTCAGCATTAGCTGGTAAAGTATAAGCTGGAACTAACCATCCTCTTTCACGAAGTTTTCTAGAAATATCAAAAACAGTAAGATCATCTGCACCATCAAGATCATCTAAATTATCAAGTTTTATAGCTAATATTGGTAAAACTAACTCTTCATCTAATAACTTAAAATATCCAGTGTTTTTAAGAGTATTTGCAAGATATGTAGCTGTTTCCATTAAATTGTTCATAATACTTGAATATCCTTGTTTTCCAAGTCTTAAAAGATTATAGTATTGTGCAATAATCATACTACTTCCTTTTGAAAAATTAAGATTAAATGTTGGAATAATACCACCTAAATAATTAACCTCAAAAATCAAATCATCTGAAAGATATTTTTTATCTTTAAAAATTAACCAACCAACACCAGGATAAACAAGCCCATATTTATGTCCAGAAACATTAATAGACCTTACATGAGAAAGTCTAAAATCCCATTTAAAATCAGGATCAAGGAAAGGAATTATAAAAGCACCACTTGCACCATCAACATGAATTGGAATATCCCAACCTTTTTCTTCTTTAACATTAACTAAAAGCTCATTAATCTCTTGTATTTGATCAATTTGACCAGTGAAAGTTGTTCCAAGAACCACACCCACAGCAATAGTATTTTCATCAATATTTTCTTTAACTTTATCAGCAGTTAATGTATATTCGCCTTTTTCCATTGGAACCATTCTAAGTTCAACGTCAAAATATTTGGCAAACTTCTCCCAAACAACATGAACATCGGCACCCATAACAATATTAGGATTAGAACAATCTTTACCTTCAGCTTTCCTATTTTCTCTCCAAGCCCATTTATGAGCAAGAACTCCCAACATTATAGCTTCAGATGAACCAATAGTACTAGTACCAAGAAAATCACAATCCTTTGGAGCATTAAAAAGCCTTGCCAACATATTTATTACTCTATTTTGAATAATCTCAGTTTGAGGATACTCATCATTATCAACGAAATTCTTCCCATTAGTCTGATTAATAAGTATATCTGCTTCTGGTTCCATCCAAGTAGTTACAAAACTTGCAAGGTTTAAATTAGGATTACCATCAAGATTTAATTCATCATTAATCAATTGGTATGCTGCTTTAGAAGGCATACCTTCATCGGGAATTTCAAATTTAGGAATAGGTTCTGAAACATACCTAGTACCATAAATAGAAGTGTTTTTTCCAGTTTTTTTCATATCTTTTAAGTTTACTTTATTTGAAAGCATATAATTCATCCCACCTTTTATTATTTAAGTTTTTATTATTAAAAATTAAAATGATATTTATTTAATTGAATAAACATTTTTCATAAATTAAATTCAAGTAGTATACTCTGCATTAATTTTAACATAATCATAAGTTAAATCACAACCATAAGCTATAGCATTATATTTTCCATTCTTTAAATCAATGATGATTTTTATCGATTTTTCCTTCATAATCAACTCTGCATTCTCAAGATTAGCTGTTCCTTCAAAAGCTAAAATTTCACCATCAAGTACCAAGTCAACAAGATTATCATTGGAAGATATGGCAATAGTAATATCATCAGGATCCATATAAGCACCAGAATATCCTACAGCAGCTACAATTCTACCCCAATTAGGATCCCCGCCAAAAACTGCACTTTTAACAAGTGGTGATTTAACAACTGATTTAGATGCGATTTGAGCATCAGATTTTGATTTAGCTCCTCTAACTTCCACTTCAATGAATTTAGTTGCACCTTCACCATCTTGTGCCATCTGCTTAGCTAAATCTTTACAAAGAACATTTAATCCTTCTTGAAAGTTTCTATCTATATCTGAACCATTTATTTTGTTATTTACTAAAATACTATTTTTAGATTCCCCATTTGCAAAGAAAAGAACTGTATCATTAGTACTTTCATCTCCATCAACAATAACCATATTAAAACTATCATCAACTGCTTTTTTTAAAGATTCTTTTAAGATTTTCTGATCAGCAATAGCATCTGTAGCTATAAAACACAACATTGTTCCCATATTTGGAGCAATCATACCAGTACCTTTACAAATTCCCCCAATCTTAACTTTTTGATTATTTCCTAATGTAACTTCAATAGACGCATGTTTATAAACAGTGTCAGTTGTCATTATTGCTTTTGCAGCATTTATAGAAGCATTGTTTGAATTTTCAAGAACTTCACTAGCTTGGTTAATTAGTCTAGTAATAATATCCATTGGCATTTTTCGACCAATTACACCAGTTGAAGCAGTTGCAATTTCAGTTTTAGGAATTTCAAAGATTTTTGAAATAATTTCAACAGTAGCTTCACAGTCAAATACTCCCTGATCGCCTGTAAAACAATTAGCATTTCCACTATTAGCTATAATTGCAGACAACTTTCCATCTTCAATTGTATTCTTAGTGTATTCAACAGGAGCTGCAATAACTTTGTTAGAAGTAAAAACACCAGCAACATCAGAATTTTTACAGACTATAATAGAAACACCATATTTTCCATCTCGAACACCAGCTACCTTAACTTTAGAAACAGCGCATATTCCTCCATCTATTACCTTTATTTTATCTGTAAAATCCTTATGTATATCTTTTCTTGTTATCATTATAACCCTTGTTAAAATTAATTTAATAAAATCTTCATAGATTTACTTATTGATAAATCTATTTGTTATATCTAATATTTGTATATATCCATTATAAATTACATAATCAACATCAAATAACTAATAAAAAAATGTTGATAATTTATAATTTATTGTAATTTTAGATTATTATTGTAATTTTAGATCATATAGCTAATTTTAAATTATATAAATACTATTTAAAATTTAATAATATGAATAATACTTAACAGAAAATAATATGAGCAACTATTTAGCAGATAATAATATGAATAATATTAATATAAACAATACTTAAAAATAAAAAGATAATTGTAAAGTTAAAACTAACAAAAATAACGTGAAAAGCTATTAATAGAATATAAAATAAAATTTTTAAATAATGATTTTTAGATAATGATTTTAAATAATGATTTTAAATAATGAAATATCCTATAAGCTTTTAATTTAAAAATTGTATAAAAATAGGTTAAGAATACATAAAGCAAGCTAGTTTTGTGGGGTCAACTGCTATTTTTTAAAAGTCTAACCTATTGTTATACTATGACTATTATTTTTTGCTAAATCCTCTTCAGAGTAATAAACTCCTGAATTTGATGAATTTGAATCAGAAGACAGATTATTTTCCTCAAAAGGATATGCATCCATGTTATAATTAGGATTATCTTGACTAATATTGTTAGTTACATCGATAGTAGTATTAACTGGTTCATTAGTATCTGATGAATTAAAACTATCTCCAGATATACCAACAGCAATTCCAATACCAGACCCTAATCCAAATGCTATTAATGAGATTATTAAAGCTATTACTATTTTCCCATCATTGTTTTTAGAACTCATACTTCCTCCATTATATAAGTCGTATAATATAAGTCTTAAATCATTGAGCCACACCAATGAATTTGAAAAGCATATAAATCCACCCTTAAAGATTTAAATACTATTTTCAATTACAAATTGATTTTTGAAATTGAAAAATCCGCCAGCTAATTTATAAACAATTCTAATCATCCATATGATCTTTAATAATCCTTATGATCTTCTCATAATAAACGAAGAATTGTTTATTTTGTTTATTTTATGATTTTTAATAATTTGTCTATTTACTGATTTCTAAACATACTGAATTAATCATTTGATAGATAATAAACTAAAATAAAAATATACTTGTTTGTATTTGCTCTCATATTCACATTTATTTTCAGTTATGAGTAATTTGATAAGTCCATTTTTATTTCAGTTCATAAGTTTGAGTAAAAAGTCACATTTATAGTAATAATTATAGTAATAATTATAATCATATAGCCATAATTATAAGAAACCATATTCATAAGATTCAATAATGAATCACAGACAATTTTACTACAAAATTGATGAATCTATTTAAAGAAACATTAAGCAACATGTTGTTTTATAAAAGAACATGTTACTTAATATCAACAATGCAATTTTATCATATATTGATAACCATATATATAATTTATTATGTGTGTATGTGTGTACACAAATGTACAAGAATAAAATTTTAAATTTAAATAATTTGATTTTCAAATAAAAATCCTAAATATGATATAAAACCTAATAAAAGTATTTAAAAATAGTAGATTAAAATTAAAATCTTTACAATTAATATAAAAATCTTTATAATTAATATAAAAGATAAAAAGACTGTAAACAATAAGATTTTTAAAGATATTTATTTTAATAAAAATAATTAGTAAGTAAATGATTACATACACACATACACATAAAATTATTTATACATATAAATAAAAATTTATATATAATTTATATATAAATATATAAAAATATACAGAAATATATAAAAATATAAATAAAAGAATAAAACCTAAAATAAACCAAAAAAAATATATATAGAAAAAAGATAATGTATTTATAATGGTAAATAAAGAAGAAGTTGACAGAATCTGGAAATTATCAGAAAAGTCAAGAATGAATATATCTCTTCCAAAAGACTTAGCTAATTGGTTAGATGAAAATGCATCAATTAATTGGAGATTAGACAAAGGAGCTAGGTCAAAAGAAGTTACAAAGCTACTTCTTGAAGCTAAAAGAAGAAGTGAAGAAGAATTATAATAAAAAACCTAAAAACTAAAAATATAACGACTACTTTTACAATATCAATAATAATTTTATAAATAAAATACTACTTTTATAGAAAAAATAATAATTTTATAAATAAAATACTACTTTTATAAATAAATAATATCTTTAGTTTACTTAAGAAGCTAAAGCATATAAAGCTGCTAAGATGACTATTACAAAACTATATTCCCAATAACCTAAAATAGTCATGAAATAAACAAGTATGAATACTAAAATAAAAATTCCAATTAATTTAGCTCTTTTATTTAATAGTAAATTTATAACAGTTCTAAAAAATTCTGAAGGAATATAATAAGCATAAAGACCATTAGCAAGATCAAAAACAACTAAAGACAAAGGATTTGATATTTGAACTTCATCAGCAAGTTGAGCTCTCTCTCCTGCTTCTCTTCTACTTTTTCCTATACCTGCCCTGATTTTAGCACCATTATTAAGAATATACCATGCAGTATCAAGACCTGCTCGGATAGCTAAATCTTTGCTTGGGAATCGAGCAATTAAATCATCCCCACCTTCCCTATATCCTTCAATTTTTCCATTACATTCTATTTCCATAAAATTTTTAACACCAGTCATTAATTCAACTAATTTATCCCTGCCATAATCATTAATAAACTTAGTAGAATCAATTACATCTATAAAAAGATAATTTTGAAGTTCTGGAGTCGTAGAAGAAGACTTTAAAAAATTAGAATCAAAAACAAGTGCATATTCTCCACCTAGTTTAGTAAAGCCAACACCCGAAACCTCACCAACTTCTTTAGTAAGATTAATTGAGCGTTCTATAGCTGCAGCACCAGTCATTCCAACAGCAGCACGAACATTAACACCATTATCAAGGCCCATTCCAACCAATTTAATAGCTACTCTAATAGCATCATTTTTAGAAAGAAGTTTTGAAACAATTTCAGTAGAACTCTGCTCTACAATCTCTCCTTTTTCTTCCATTATAATATTAGAAAACTCATTTATAATTAAACTTGAATTAGAAAGCTCAACATAGAGATAACGGTCACTACCCATTATAATATTACTTACAAGAGCAAATTCCTCAATTTTATTTTCAGCAGGTTTTAACTCATAAAAATGATGGTTTTCAGGAATATTTTCTTCCCCAACATCACGTAATAGGTTATAAAAAATACTATCGGTTGTAATTTCTGCTTTTTCAAGCTCCATAAGCATAGTTTGAGTGAAATTAAACATTTCAACATATTCAATTTCTAAGGGAGTTGTTGGATAATATTTAGTACCAATACTGATGATTTCATGCTTAGTTAAAAGTTTAAATATATATCTAGTAAGTCCATGATTAGCCATTTATTGCCCCCTTAATATTTTTAAATAGTATACCTTAATACTTTTAAGCAATATAATTTTAAAGTGAGTTTATTAAATAGATTATTTATCTTATATATTGTTAATATAGATTTCCATATTATAAATTAATCATCTTATGATTAATAATCTTGTGATTAATCATCTTATGATTATATCTTATATTATATCTTATATTATATCTTATATTATATCTTATGATTATTTATCTTCCTTTTTACCATATTTCTCATTTTTATCCAAATAAGTCTCAAATTCCCCAGGCTTTTCCAAAATAATATCAGGTTTAACAGCCACAAATGGAAACTTCCAAGATCCCATTCTTCCAGCTACAGTACTTGCTATATTTCGAGAATTTTTCTTTATAAAAACCTCATCATGAGAATTAATTTTAATTTCAACGTTGAAAGGAGCTTCCTCTTCAACTTCATCAGAATAAAGAATGTTAAGCTCAAATGTACCAGGTTTCATGAAAAGGTCATTTCTAACAGCTATAAGTGGTCTTTTATCAAGTCTTAGTCTGTCAGCTATAGTAACAGAAATATTACCTGCACTCTTAACAGCTTCTTTATAATCTTTAGGATGAACTAAAACAAAGATAACGTAAGGTGCCGATGTTTCAACATCTTCCACCATATCCATAACTTTATCAAACATAGGAAGCTTAGAAAACAAGCCTTCAATTTTATTACCTACCCCATCTTGCTGAGATTTATCCATTCGAATTATGGACTCTTTAGCTATGTTTAATGGGCTAAATTCAATTCCTTCTTTTCCTTTATAAATCTCCCATCGTTTATTTTCAATAGATAAAAGAATATCATTACATATATGCTGAAGAATATTCTTATCCTTTTTTGGTTTTTTAGATTCCCCAATGGTTATTTTTTCACCATCAAAGGAAAATGGTAATCTCCTACTTTGTATATCTTTGAACTCATCATTAAATTCTCTGAAAAGATCATTTGAGAGAATCTTTGCATTCTCTTCTTCAGCTAACTCAAGAATAAAATGGTCTGCATTGTTACCTGCTGGAACTTCCTCAATAGCTTCTTCATCAAGTAAATGAACATACTTTTCTTTATCATCAATTTCGTGTTTAAGAGAAGCATCAGCCATAATAACAAAATCATGTCCTTTATCTTCTAATGCCTTCACTGCAGAAAGAATATTAGCTAACTTAGGACTTGAATCATTTTCTTTACCAAAATGGGCCACATTAGATGCATCTATGATAACTTTCAATTTATCACCAAAAATTGATTATTATTAAAATTAATTATTATTAAGTATGAATTATATTAAATGAAATTCCAATAGAGATAATTTCCAATAATGTTTACGATAATAATATAATAGTTAAACATATATTTAAATTTTACTACTAAATATCTTAAAAAACAAAATAAATTAGTCTTATAAGACTAATTAAATTGATTAAATTAATTAAAATAAAAAATAAAAAATAAAATCAAAATTAAATAAATTTAATTAAATAAAATAAAAGAAACATTATAAAAGAATTTATTAAAATATTAAAAATTCTTAAAATATTAAAAATTCAAAAAAAAAGTTATAAAAAAGTTATAAAAAAGTTATAAAAATTTTAAAAAATTCTAAAAAAATTATATTCTATTAAATTTTCCTAAAAATATTTTTTCATCATTAATATTGTTTAAAATAACATCTATATGATCAGGACGAATATGATAAGTATTATAAGAGTTTTTATCCTTTCCTCTTAATTTAATAGATGAAACCGAACCTGCATTTACAAATAGTGTATTTTCCATTCTCCAAAGATGAGGAACATGTTTATGCCCACAGATAACCATATTAACATCATGATCTATAAGACTCTGTAAAATATCTCCTGCATCTGATAAAACATTTCTTTCTCTTCCAGTTTTTGGAACTGGAATTACATGATGGTGCATAGCTACAATAGAAAAATTAGAATTCTTCAAAGATTTATTTAACTCATTTTCCATCCATAACTGTTGAGGTCTACCAATATGCCCTCTATCAATATCTGGTCCACTACTATCCATACCAATTACAGTTAAATCATCATCTTTAGTTAAAACCCAGCTACGTTCCCCAATCAACTCTTCAAAAATTTCATACCCAACATTACGAGCGTCATGATTTCCAGGGACAGCAAACAATGGAAATTGAATCATAGAAAAATATTCTTTAGCTTTTAAAAATTCAGAATAATATCCATGATCAGTGAGATCTCCAGTAACAATCACCATATCAGGACATAAATCATTAATCTGGTTTACAACCTCGAGGAATATCTCATCATCAAATGCATTATTACTAATATGTAAATCAGATATATGAGCTATTACAGTTTCAGAATTTAAAGAATTTTCATTTGAATCTGGCATATTTTTCACTATTTATATTGAAATATTTTTATGAAGTTTATAAAATTTATAGAAACTTATAAGAAATTTATATGAATCTTCTAATAAATTTATTGACTTAATTTTAAAATAGCTTCTGCTAAATCACCATTAGTAGATATTAGAGCTTTTTCAGCATCTGATTTACTTACTCCAGCTTGATTTGCAACCATCTCTATGTCTTCATCAGGAATAACAATTTCAGCATCTATTTCAACTTCAACAGCAGTACCAGTGACTTGATAGGTTTCTTGACCCATAACATTCATAAGATTTACTTCAGCGTCAGGAATAACAAGTTCTTTATCTTCAAATCGAATAATAACTTCTTTAACATCAGGAAGGTCTTTCATTTCCATTCCCATCTTTTTCATTTGTCTTTCCATTTGCTTCATTTGTTTTGGATTCATTCCAGGTATCATAAATATCTTCCTTAAGTTATTGAATTATTTAATGAATTTTTATTAAATATTTATATTAGTTTTTTATTAAATTTAGTTTTTTATTAAATTTAAAATTTTATTAAATTTATTAAATACTTATATTATTTTATATTAAATATTTATATTATTTTAAATTTAATATATTTTATTATACTTTAGTTATATTTTAAATATTTATTGATATAAAGTCTTATTATAATTAATTTAATAAAATGATAATTTTACTAAAATAGTAACTAAAAAAATAAAGATCATTAAAATAAATAATTATTAAGATCATGAAAATATTCAATAAATCAAAAATAATCAAATAAAAAAATAATAACTATAAATAAAAAAATAACCAAATAAAAGATAATTAAATAAAAATAACTAAATAAAAATAACTAAATAAAAGATAATTAAATAAAAATTACTTAAATTTTCTAATCTATAATTTAATAGTATCATACTTAATCTTCCAATCCAATGAATTTAATATTGCTATTTTCATCAATATTTATTATAAAATAGCTACCATTAAAATAATCAGGATTATTTAATAATATAAGCTCTATAAAAGAATTATTATTCTTATTGAAATTAATAGTTAATGATTCAATATATAAACTATTAAAAAAATCATCCTTTGTTATTGGAAAATATACTTTAGAACCATCATCTAAAATATAACACTCATCAGAAGCACATTCTAAAAGAGTAGCTGAACTAGTAATATCTTCAGCTAACTCTAAAATATCATCCTTAAATAAAGTTTCTTGGATCATACTCTTATTTTCCTCAACAAATTTTATTATTCTGACTATATCTTCAAAAATGTTATCTGAAATATGATGATTTTCTAAAATATTAATAAACAAATCCACTTCTTTTTTCCATAGATTTATTTTAGCTTCAAATGAAGAATAACTACCTTCAATGAAATCTTCAATACTTAATATAACAACACCTCTTAAAATAAGTCAATGAAAAAATAAGATTAATATAATAAGATTCAAATAAGTAAAATTCAGATAATAAGATTCAGATAAGTAAAATTCAGATAATTAAGATTCAGGTGAGTAAAATTAAAATAATTAAGATAAAATAAGTAAAATTCAGATGATTATGTATTTATTTGTTAAGTATTCTTTTCATCTTCTAACAAATTTTTACCAAGAAATAGATTAATTTTAAGAGTTTCAAAATGATTTTTTATAGTTTCATTATTTTCATCTAGTTTATGAGCAGTCTCAAACTCTTTTAAAGCATCATCGAAATTTTCTATATTCAAATAAGCATAACCTAATCTAAAATGCCAAAAAGGATCAGATTTACCTTTATCTTTAATTAAATTAAGTTCTCTAATAGCTGATTGGAATTTGTTAACACTATTATATGCTCTTATTAAGTAGGAAGTTGTTTCATAATCTCTATCTTCTTTGGGAATTTTTAATACTTTATCTATTACCTTTTCAAAACGAGCATTTTCATACCAATAGTCAAGTTTTTTCAAAAGTTTTTCTTTTGTTAGATTATTATTTAAATTCATTATTTCTCCAATATTTTTTTTATAACGATATTAATACAATATTAAATTTATCATTAATTCCTTATAAATTTATTATTAGATTTTTATTATTATTTTTATATTATTTATTTTATTTTTATATTCTTTTTAATTGTTTTTATATTGTTTTTTTATATATTTTTTATATTTTTTATATTTTTTATGTTGTTTTTTACTTTTTATATTATTTTATTAAGTATACTTGATTATTTCATATTATTAAAAATAGATTTCATTATGAATATAATTTCATATCTAATTTCTAATTTCAATCAGATAATTTTTTATGTTTTATTATTATTTTAATGTTTAATTAAAAATAAATTCATAAAAAAATTTAAATAATTATAAATATAAATATAGACATTGAATAAAAAGATATTTAGAATATTAAAAAAAATCGATATGCAATAATATTTGATATGCAATAATATTTAAAAACTATTTTAAAAACTATTTAAAAAGTATTAAAAAGTATTAAAAGTATTAAAAGTATTTAAAAAGCTCTTTTTATAAAAGCAATTTAATTATTGGAGGTAAAATTATTTCAAAAAAATTAATTAAAATCATTATCTTAACATTTTTAATAATATTTTTATCATTATTAGTAGTAAATTCAAGTATGGCAACAACAGTTGAAATTACAAATACTACTGAAGGAGGTATTAAAAATACTATAGATAATAATAATGATATAATTAAATTAAGTGGTGGAAAATACACAGGTGAAAATAACACAGGAATTCAAATAGCCAAAAGTAAAAATATTACTATAAAAAGTAATGATACTAATAATAAAGCAATTATTGATGGTTCAAATATAACCAGTTTTATAAATAATGAGGGGAATTTAACACTAATCAATCTAATACTGCAAAACTTTAATGGAAACAATGGTGGAGCAATATACAATGAGGGAAATCTAATAATAATAAACTGTACATTTCTAAATAATTATGCAACAAATGGTGCTTCTATTTATAATCAAGATGGTAGTCAAATTATAGATAATTCTAACTTTATTAACAATACTGCAAGCTATGGAGGAGGAGCTATATATCATTATAGAGGTATTCAAGATATAAATAACTCTAATTTCAGAGATAATACTGGATTTCATGGAGGAGCTATCATTTATATCTATGGTAATCAAATTATAAATAATTCTAATTTTACAAATAACAATGGAAGTTATGGAGGAGCTATCTTTAATCATTATAGTAATCAAACTATAACTAATTCTAACTTCATAAATAATACTGCAACCGAAGGTGGAGGAGCTTTCATCCAAATAGGTTTTGCTCAAACTATAATTAATTCCAATTTCACTAACAATAGTGCAAACTATGGTGGAGCTATATACAAATTTGGAGGAAAGCAAGTTTTAATCAACTCAAAATTTAAAAATAACACTGCAAATGGTTATGGTAGTGCCATATATAATCAAGAAGATAAATTTGATATTATTAATTCATATTTTGAAAATTCCAAAAAAGAATATAATTTACTAATTTATTCAGATGTTCCTTTAAATATTATGAATAATAATATTTATAATATTAACAATCATGGAATTTTTATAAATAATAGTAATAACTCTAGTAATATTTCAAATAATCGTTTTTATATAGATTATAATGAAAATAACTCAAAAATTAAAAATATCTCTATTAATGGTACTGTTATAAACAATTTTTTTACAATTACTATAAAAGGTAATAATAATAACATAACCGAAATAAAAGAAGTTAAAAATACTAATTCTAATTATTATAAACTTGAAATAATTGGAAACAATAATCAAATTATCAAAAATGAATTAAATGGCCATATAATCAATAAAGGACATTATACGATTATTAAAAATAATAATTTATATAACAACAAAAATAATAATGTTATAATAGAAAATCAAGGAAATAAAGCTATTATTAGTTACAACAAATTAACTTTAACAGATAATCAAAATGGAATCATTAATACTGGTTCCAACAATCAAATAAACAATAATATTATTGATGGTGGATCTACAGCAATAAATAGCAAAGGTAATGATAATCAAATAACCTATAACAATATTAACAAAGCTAATACTGGTATTAAAGTGTCAAGTAAAGCCAAGATACTAAATAATAAAATAATTAATAATAAATATGGAATTGTTAATAAAGCATCAAATTCACTAATAAATAAAAATCAATTAAACAACAATCAATATGGAATATACATTAAAGGTATTAATAATCAATTAATAGGGAATATTATAACAAACAATAGAAACGGAATAATAGTAAAAGGCGATTATAACAATATTAAAAGTAATAATATTAAAAGTAACAATATTAAATACAGCAAAAAAGGAATAGATATTAATGGCAACAGTAATAGAATAATTTATAATAATTTAAATAGTAATAACAATCAAATAGTATCCAATGGAGCCAAAAACTTTATTTATAAAAATAAAATTATTAAAGGAAATCTTGCAATAAAAATTAATGGATATAAAAATAAAATATTAAGTAATAGTATTAAAAAGCCAAAAAATTATGGGATAAACTTAAAAGGGAATAGTAACACAATACAATCTAATAAAATAACAGGAAACTCAATACAAAAAGGATATGGAATATACATTTATAAAAGCAAAAATAATATTCTTAAAAAAAATTCAATAACAAAGCATAAATATGGTTTAAATATTTTAAAACAATCCCAAAAGAATAAAATAATATCAAACAAAATAGGAAAAAATTATTATGGGTTAATAGTTAATAAAGTTCAAAAAATTTCAAAGAAACAACTTGCAAAGAATAAAATAAAACAAAACAAAGTGAATTATAAAATAATTAAATAATAGAAAGGAGATTATTAAATAATAGAAAGAGGATTATTAAACAATAAAAAGAGGATTATGAAACTATATTTCCAAATCCTTTTCTTGTTTTTATAGCTTGACCTGTATTAAAATCCATTATTTCATTATGATTTAACAAAGCCTTACCAAAAGCTAATAATTCATCATCTTCATTAACTATTAAAACTTCATCTTTAGATCTAATATTAGTATCACAATCAAGTACAAATTTAGAGAAAACACTTTTACCTTCACGAGCAAAAGGTTCTGAATCTTTATTTACCACGACCCTATTTTCAGGAAACGCTTTAAAACGATGCAACCTTTTTGCTCCTTCTTTAGCTAAAACAAAAAATGAATCAGAAGCTCTCATATTAGCTATAAGAGTCCCATCAGAATAAATATGTCTAATCTTTCCAGTATTTTTACTTTTTTCGATTTTAAGATTCCCTTCAAAGATAAATTCCCCTACACCATTACCAAATTGATAATCAGCTATAGCTTTAACCTTTCTTTCATCATCCTTTATAAATTTTACATTATCTGAATCAGGATGAATATTATAAAGACCAATACCTAATAAGTCAATTATTTTAGAACTAATCAATGTTTGATCATAATACTCTATAAATTCAGAAATAAAATTCTCTATAAACTCTATAGAATCAATATCATTTATTTTAGGAGATTCATTCTGAGATAAAGGATAAACTTCATCAATATCTAGAGGTATAAGGCAGAATGGAACATCTAAAACCATGAAATCAGTGTTATCTAAATCTAAATCTGTTTCACTACCATAAGTATAAAAATCACCAAAATCAGATTTATTAATATATTTTGAGTATGGTTTTCTAGATTTAGGTAAAATAACCAAATCTCTTTTTTTATCCATATTTTTAAGTTTATTTAAATGTCTTGTAACTTCAGGTCGTCTTAAAGATTCAGGACCTGTATAAAAAAATGCAGATTTCTTAATTCTTGGATCATAGAGCTCTAAATCATCAGTATATTTATCAAGCTGACGACAAGCATCTAAAAGCATTGGATGAACTCTACATCGTTCTTCAACTAACTCCATTAAATCTCCATCAATAATGGCTTGTCTAACAACTCTTAATTCTGCAAAACTAACATTTAAATTGTGTTCAGCTATGAGTTTGGTTCTCTCATCTTTTTCCATAGCTCTCAAATCATCAGGAGTATAATTATTACAAATTTTACATGAACATGGCATTTCTTGCAAATTTTCAAGTTTATAAGTTCCACGTGTGGTTAAAAACCTATCATCTTCAGCATATAAAATATAAGCTGCAGAATCAAATAAATCACAACCCATAGCTACAGCTAATGCAAAAAGCATTGGATGGCCTGCACCCATAAGATGACGAGGAGTAGAATCTGGAAGATGAGATACAGAAGACATGACAACATCCACTAAATCCCTATATTTATAATTCTCCATTAAAGGTACAACTGCACCAATAGGATATAAATCTGCATTTAACTTTGAAAGTTCATCTGCACAATAGGATCTAAGTTCTGGATAAGTTGAACCTTGAACAACTGAATTTAAAAGCATTTCCATATTTTTAGCTTCTTTATATTCAACAGCTTCTTTAGCTCTCTCTAGAGTTATTTTTAAATCTTCTTTAGTTTTTTCTATTGTTTCATAAGGAGCAGTTGGAATATCAAGAGAAGTGCCAATATCTGTTTTAATAGCTTCTTGAAACTCAATAACTTCTTTGTTACTTATATCAACATCCCCATAAACTGAAAGCTGAAATGAACCAGAATCAGTCATGACAGGACCATCAAAGTTAATTAATTTATGAATCCCTTCAGATAAAGCTTTTTCTTTTAATTCTTCATCTTTATATACTAAGTAAGCATTTGTAATTACAATTTCTGTATCAAACTTTTTAACATCAATTTTTTGTTTTTTTGGATGAATAACTGGCATTAAAGCAGGAGTTTTCACAGTCCCATGTTTTGTTTTGAGTAAACCAACTCTCCCTCTATTATCTTTATATTTAATTTCAAAAATGATAATTCCTCCAAATCAATAGTCACTATATTATTTTTAATATATGGTTTTAAAATACTTAGAAATATTTTGAAGTATTTTATTTGTTAGATTATTTTAAATTATTTAATACCATTCAATTATAAATTATTTAAATTAAACATTAAATAAATTAAATAAATAGTTAAAACTTCTATAATAAAGTACTATAATTATAGTCTATTATAAAAATTTATAAAGTAAAATTATAATTATAAACTAGATTATAATATTTAAAATATTAATAATCTATTATTTTAAGTACATTATACTATAAATAAGTATTCATAATAATTTAATCACGAAGTATTTTAAATCTAATTATATTCTAATATTATATTAAAATTATTATAAGATCATAACATTATTCGTTATATCATGATTTTAGGTACTCTAATTTTATTATAATATTTTATTATAATAATTATACATAAGTATCATTTAAATAAAGATTATTTAATTTTATATCCTTAAAAACTCATTAAAATATTATAAAAGTTCTTACTATTTAAATAATCATATTTACAATAGATATATATAAATATTACTAAAATAAAGCTACAATAATGAGTTTAAAGAGTAAAAATAGATTTAAATTAAAAAATTATTTTAATGAACAAAAAATTATTTACTATAATAAAAATAATACCAAAAAAGTATATTAGAATGATATTAAAATTTAATAAATTAAAAATAAAAAGTCTAAAATCTATTATTTATAAAATTTATTATTAATAACCTTTAAAAGTCTCTTATTCATTTCAATAATTCTATCTTTTGAATTAAAATTAATAGTAGGTTTTTTATCATGATATTTTTGAGTTTCTATAATATAAAGTGCTTCTTTTGATTTTAAATCAGAAATATTCACCTTATTAAAATTCCTAAGAATTCTTCTTTTTAACTTTTCATCAGAAACATCCTCCCCAAAAAATATTGGAGTTTGAACAGCGGAAGAAATTTTGTAATTGTGTCTAGCTAATGATCGCTCCTCACTCCTATTTTCAAGAATTTTCTCAGTATTAAAGTCCAAATTTGGATCGCGGAAAGGAATTCCTGCATCAGATAAAGCTATTGTTCTCTCATCATTAATAGGAATATTTTTAGAAATATTATTAATATCTAAAGAAGCTATTGTTCCACCCGACTTTCTACCAAAAACAGGACCGTCACCAATATAAAAACCAGCTTCAACAAAAGCAAAGCGAACACCCGCAGCTAAAGTATAAGTAGCTATAATACCATTATCTTTAATAACCCTTTTCAACTCTTCAAAAAATTCAACAGTACACAATTCAGGAGCCATAGCTGGTGAATAAGGATCTAAAAAGATTGCATCATAAGTATTATCTTTTAAATTTTTTACGGTTTTACGAGCATCTTCACAGAAAATATTAATATTAACATTGTCAGGAATTTTTGCATTTTCAATTTCTAGTTTTGCAAAATCCTCATCAATAAGCTTAGATTCAATTGCCTTTTTAATAAAATTATGAGTTTTTATAGGAGAGGGTATTAAAAGACCCATAGCTAAAGTTTCAATTGAGATTTCTACCATATCAATAGAAAGAGACCCATTATCCCCCTTATTTTTCAAAAATTCTTCAATAATAGCTGATGAGTTATATCCTAAACCACTACATATATCTAAGATAGCTATATCTTTTTCATAAGTAAAATCATGAAAATCATGAAAACTCTCTAAATCACTACCACTTTGTCTTAAATTATTTTGAATATAGCTATGTTTAAATGGTTTGACAAATTTTTCAAATGATTCTGTAATAGCACCATTTGAGTTATGCATACTTTCAACTTTTCCATCAAAATCTGGAGAGTTTATTGTATATGATCCATCATCAGTTTTGATTATATAGTCATTAACCATTTTTAAAAGTTCTTTTCTATATTTGATATTTGAAGTTTCTTTTTCTTTTAAAAAGTATTGATTGATTATTTCATGAAAATTTTCAATAGGACTTGATTTCTTAATATCCTTTGATTCTGTAATATTATCTGATTTTTTAAAACCTAAATGATTATTCATAAATAGAGTATATATTTTCATATATAAAAATCATTATTCTCTATAAATTAATCAATATACAGAATCAATAAAAAAAAGAAAGTATTACATAATATTTTAAGTATAATACTAATATTATAAATATTATAAATATAAAAAATAGCTATAATAAAAATAGATATAATAAAAGTAGCTATAAAAGAATTGGTTATAAAACTAACTATAAATATGTTATTAATATAGGTTGGATTAAAATTAAGATTAGTTAAAATAGTTCAACTGATCATTGATAATATTTTTAATGTTATATTTTGTTTTAAAGCCTAAATTTCTAATTTTTTTATTATCAGCAAGTAAAATTGGAACATCAGCAGGTCTAAATCTACTCTCATCAAAAATTATTCTTATTTTTTCAGAGTTTGTAAATACTATAACTCCTTTATCATCTAAAGTAAAATTAATATCTCCATCAATCATTAATTTATCAAGTTTAGTTTTATAAAAATTTAACCCAAACAGCTTAGAATCATCAGTTTCAGTAGGATTTTTAACTATTTTATCATTATTTATTGTTTCAATTTTATCAATTTCATATCCAGAAGATTCTAAGCTTAATAAAATATATGTTAAAATTGAATTTGTTCTCATAGAACCTTGATTATAAACATCCCCCGATAATCCTTTATCAGCTAATAATAAATACCCATTAACTATATCTTCAACATGGCTCCAATCCCTAAATACATTAACATTACCAATAATTATATTATCAATTAAATCTCTATTATATTGATTAATTTGACTAGTAATAACAGAAGTAACAAACATTTCTCCCCTACCAGGACCTTCATGAGAAAAAGACCTTGAAACAACAGTATTTAAACCATATGCATGATAATAGTTTCTCATTAAAAAATCTCCATAAACTTTACTAACAGCATAAGGAGACATTGGTCTTAAAGGATTATTCTCAGAAATTGGTAATTCTGGAAATGAAACTGGTTCAGGAAATATATTACCATATTTTTCTTTTGAATCTAAGTATTGCTGCTTAGAAGAAAAAACTAAACCATACTCATCACTTGAACTTGAAAAAACAATTTTCGAATCTAAATCTTTTGAAACAATAGATTCTAATAAATTTAAAGTTCCAACTCCATTAACTTCATGTGTTTCTTTTGGATTTTCAAAAGATCTAGGAATAAATGGCTGAGCAGCTAAATGAAAAACAAAATCAAAATCATCATTTAATACATTATCAACAGATTTTTTATCTAATAAATTTCCTTCAAAAATATTTAAATTATCTGTTTTTAAATCAATAATAGGATTTTTTTTAATTTTTCTATCAAAACCTGAAACATTAGCTCCTCTTTCTAGTAGTTCTTTAGTCAAATAAGAACCTACAAATCCTGATATTCCAGTTATAAAAACTTTTTTATTTTTCCAGTTCATAAAATCATCAATTGGCTAGTTTATAATATATTTATAATGTATTATAATAAAGATTTATCATTTTTAACCATTTTTAAATCGCTTTGAACCATCTCTCTAACTAACTCATTAAAAGATATTTTTGGTTTCCAACCAAGCTTTTTTCTTGCTTTAGAAGGGTCACCTAATAATAAATCAACTTCAGTTGGTCTAAAATATGCAGGATCAACTTCAACTAAAACATTATTAGTCTTTGTGTCAATTCCTTTCTCATTAACACCTTCACCAACCCATTTTAAATCAATTCCAACTTCTTTAAAGCTTAAATTTACAAATTCTCTTACAGTATGAGTTTTTCCAGTTGCAACAACAAAATCATCTGCCTTTTTATGCTGTAATATCCTCCACATAGATTCAACATAATCTTTTGCATGGCCCCAATCTCTTGATGCATCTAAATTCCCTAAATATAATTTTTTCTGAAATCCTAAAGAAATTCTTGCAGCAGCTATTGAAATTTTTCTTGTAACAAAATTTTCTCCTCTTCTTGGGCTTTCATGATTAAACAAAATACCATTAGAAGCAAATATATCATAAGCTTCCCTATAATTTTTTGTTATCCAAAAACCATACAGTTTAGCAACACCATAAGGGCTTCTTGGATAAAATGGAGTCAATTCATTTTGAGGAGTTTCTTGAACTAGACCATATAATTCAGAAGTAGAAGCTTGATAAAATTTAATATTATCTTGTCCAGATAATTTAATAGCTTCTAAAAGCCGTAGAACACCAATACCATCAGAATTTGCAGTGTATTCTGGAGTTTCAAAAGAAACTTTAACATGAGACTGAGCAGCTAGATTATAAATCTCATCAGGTTCTATTTTATTAACTAAAGACATTAAATTTGTTGAATCATTTAGATCACCATAATGTAATTGAATTTTTCTATCTTTATGGCTATCTTCAATCAATTCATCTAAATATAAGTGTTCTATTCTTTTAGTATTATAAGAAGAACTTCTTCTAACTAAACCATGAACTTCATAACCTTTCTCTAATAACAATTCTGCTAAATAAGAACCATCTTGTCCTGTAATACCTGTAATTAATGCAATCATATTTTATACCTCCAAAATGAATTGATAAAATTAATTATAAATCTATATTAATTATAAATATATTTTCAAATTTAAACTTAAATTACAGCATCTCTTCATAAACTTTTATTAAATCATAACCCATATTTTCTAAGCTAAATTCCTTTGAAAACTTTAGATTTGATTTAATATCACAATCAAAATTTTTTTCTTTTAAAACATTAGCTAAATTATTTTTACTTGATATATGTGTTCTTTTTTTAATATCATGAGGAATGTATGCATCTTCTAAAGTAATAACCGGTTTTCCACAAGCCATAGCTTCAACTATAGGCATACCATAACCTTCCATGATTGTTGGAAAAACAAAAACATCCAATGAATTATAAAAATCAACCATATCCTCATCAGAAATAAAACCTAAAAAAAGTATTCTAGGATCATTATTTGCCAATTTTTTTAATTCATCTAACATATGCCCTTTGCCACCAATCAACAATCGAGAATTTTCAATATCTGCATCCAAAAAAGACTTAATCAATATATCAATCCTTTTCCTACTTCCCAAACCAGAGACAGTACCAATTGTAAAAATATCATTTTTAATATTTTTTGGATGATATTTTCTATCTATAGCTAATCTTATTGAATGGATCTTTTCATCATCTACATTATAATGTGATTTTAAATCATTAGAAGTCTCTTCTGAAATTGTTATTATTTTTTCAAATTTTATAGATTTTTTAACAGCCTTTTCATAGAAAAATTTTGTAAAGTTTTTAAATTTGTCCGTTTCTTCAGTGTTTTCAAATAGTGGAATAAAATCCAGTATTGTAACAACTGATTTTTTAGGATCTAAATAAAAAGATTCCATTGGAGATAAAGCATGATAAATATCGGAATTTCTCATCTTCAATGGAATCTCCACAAATGAAAAGAATAAAGTAGCTGGTTGCCCTAATTTTATTAAAGTATTATTTTGAGATATTTGTCTGATATTTAAATTCCTATTATTTTTAATACTTTCATGTAAATTTTTTGAATAACTACCTAAACCATTAGTATTTGTTTGAAAAGATTTTGAAATTAACGTAATATCCATATTATCAACTATTAAAAAGTCTTAGTGAAATTTTACTACTAAAAATTAATTTTACTCAATATCAAAAAATAATATTATAAAATTTTGTATTTTGGAAATTATGCCGTTTGAATATTTTAAAATTTTTAACTTATTTGAAGATATTTGAATAATTATTGATCATCTATTATAAAAATCTTCTAATCTAACAGTATCGTTTAAGTATGGTGTTGAAACTTCGTGGAGTACTGTGTTTTCAGTAGCTACAATAGAATGCTCGATATTAGGCTCTATTCTTATTGTATCATTTTTACCAAAGTATTCTTTTTTATCATTAAACTCTATATAACCTGCACCAGAGATTATATACATGGTTTCATCCTTTTTCTCATGAAAATGGAAACTAGTTTGAAAACCTTCTTTTATAAAAAGTTCTTTAGTTAAATACTTCTCTGTATAAATTAGAATCTTTTCATAACCCCAAGGCTTATCAGTACGATTTTCATATTCTTGTCTAACTGTTTCTAATTCCTTAGATGTGTCTATCGCCATCCAAAATAACCCATCTTCCTTATAATAACCAATTTTATTATCTTTTGCCATTAATGGGAAAAGTGTTTTTTCTATATCTCCTGTTTTAAAGTCTCCAAAATCAAGTTTTCCCTTGGAAAAATAAATCCCGCCATTGATATAATAATCTAAGAGAGGTTTCTCTTTAAATGAAACTAATCTATCACCACTTGTTTCAACAATTCCATAAGGTGATTGCATTTGAGTTATAAAAATATTAAATGGATAATCAGACTTTTCACCTTGTTCAACCATCTTTGAAAGATTTAAATCAGCTACAACATCACCATTACGAATAACACACTGTTCATAATCGTCTGTAATTTCATCCATACCCAGACGAATTGCATTTAAAGTTCCAAGAGGTTCATCCTCAATAACATAATGAATATTAACACCTTTATACTCATCACCAAATCTTTCTTTTATTTTTTCATTTAAAAATCCAGTTAAAAGATAAACATCCTCAACACCAGCATTTTTAAAATCAAACAGCTGTTTATCTAAAATAGTGTAATCGTCTTTGATTTCAACAAGTGGTTTTGGGATTTTTTCAGTAATAGGCCTAAGACGCTTACCAAAACCACCACAAAGAATCATTCCTGCAGTTTTTGACATTCTAGTTCCTCAATTTTAATATATTAATATTTTATTTATTATAAATAAAGTATGTTATTATTTAAATATATAAATACAAGTAAAAATAGATTTACTATATTATTTTTTAACTCATATTATACTCCCATATCATACTATTTTAATTTTTTTATTAATATTGATGTAAAAATAGAAAAATTGTTATTTAGTGAAAATAGCTTTATAAAAATATTTAATATAATATTCAAAGGTAATGACGCAGTATTTAATTTTGTAGTTAATTTATAATCTTTATAAAAACTATTCATTTCATTTAAAAACCTTTTTTGACATTCTTTATTTAAATCAGAATATAAAAAAATTTTAGTCATATCTACAACTAACTCTGGTATGAATGGGAAATTTTCCCCTTTAAAAAATGCTGTGATTCTTTTGAAACCTTTAAATTGTTTCATAAATGACTCTTTATTGAATAATTGAGAATTTGATTTACTCTTTCCAATTCTTACATTATACTTATATCCATAAAAATCATTTAATACTATTATTCCCTTAGCTACTTCATAAAAACTAGCACAGAAATAAACATCTTCATAGAATTCTCCTTCTGGGAATAATATGTTTTTATCAATAATAACTGATTTTTTAAAGATTTTTGTCCAAATCATAGTAGGAAAACCCAAAGTCATTAAATCTGGGAATTCATTTATTGAATCAATTTTTATAAAGCTATCAAGATCATCTAAAAAGGATTTTCTTCTATTATATTTCCCATTAATAAATTGTCTGTATCTACAAGTTACAACATCACAGGATGAACCAGTAATATTTAAATACATCTTTTCACACATTTCAGGATAATAAAAATCATCATTATCTAAAAACATGATATAATTAGTAGAAGCTTTTTTAATTCCAATATTTCTAGGTTTGCTTGGAGATCCACTATTATCTTCTAGTAATATGGGAATAATATTTTTATATTTTTTTGCTAAATCTAAAATTAAATTTTTTGTTCCATCAGTAGAATTATCATCTACAATTATTAGCTCAATATTTTCAAAACCAAAAGTTTGGTTAATTACAGAGTCAATAGTATTTATTAGATATTTTTCAGCATTATATGTTGGAATAATAACAGTTATTAACATTTTATCAATTTTTGATAAGATTATTAAGATAATGAAAAAGCAATACATAATTAAGAATTATAACTTGTTTATAATCATTAACAATTGAATCCACATCAAGACGAATTACATTTAATATTCAAATAGTTCATCTTTAATGAATTAATGGATTTTAACTCCTTTATACTCATCAGCAAATCTTTCTTTCATTTTTTTTTTCATTTAAAAATCCATATATATAGGTAAATATATTCAAAGCCATTATTTTTGAAGTCAAATAACTGTTTATTTAAAATAATATAATCATTTAATTTCTACTAGATGTTTTAGAACTCTTTCTATAATTAATTTTCTGTAATTGGTTCAAATACTTTTTCAATCTTACATAAAGAATCATTCTTGCAGTTTTTGACATTTTAATTTCTCAATGTTTAGTATACATGAACTTTCATATTTTATAATATGTTATTATTTAAAATATTATATAAATACAACTGAAAATTAGATAAATAATTAAATTATTTTTGTGATATTTTTTATTGTAATTATTATAATATTAGATTAATATAATTAGATTAATAGATTAAATTTTCAAATTTATAATGAATTTATAATAAATAAGTGATTTATTAACAAAGAAAAGATTGAATTAGATTATAAATGATAAACTATACTACTTAAACATTTCTGCACATTTCTGTAATTTATAATTAAAAATAGTTAATAAACGTTAGAGTTCAAATAATAAAAAATTTTTAAATTCAATTATAGGCAAGCTTAAATTCAATTTAAAGCTTAAATTCATTTACCTAATAGCTATTTTATTCAAAAATTAAAAATAATATTAATATTTATTCAACAGTTACACATTTAGCTAAATTTTTAGGTTTATCTGGATCTAAACCTCTTTCTACACTAATATAATAAGATAATAACTGTAAAGGAACAACATATATTAGTGGTGCGATAATTTCTTTTACCTTATCATTAATACAAAATGAATCTTCAACTTCTGTTTTTATAAAATCATCTTCACATGAACCAATAGCTATTACATGAGCTCCACGAGCTTTAACCTCTTCTAAATTGCTAACAGTTTTTTTATAATTATCTCCAGGAGGTAAAACAACAACAACTGGAACATCATCATCAATTAATGCTAAAGGACCATGTTTAAGTTCTCCTGCAGCATATCCTTCTCCATGAATATAGGTTATTTCTTTTAATTTAAGAGCTCCTTCTAATGCTGTTGGATATGATAAACCTCGACCAATAAAGAAAAAATCATTAACATCACTATATTTAGAAGCTATATCTTTTACAACATCCTCTTTAGATAAAACCTCAGAAACATAATCAGGAACTTCATTTAAAGTATTTAAAAGCTCTTTATTATCTGCTAAAATAGCTGCAAACATATATATACATACTAACTGACTTATATATGTTTTTGTTGCAGCAACACCAATTTCAGGCCCTGCTCTAGTATATATAACAAAATCTGCTTCACGAGTAGCTGAACTTCCAAGTACATTAACAATTGCAAGAGTTTTTGATGTTTTTTTAGCTAATTTTAAAGCTTTAAGAGTATCTGCAGTTTCACCAGATTGACTAATGAAAATAACAAGAGTATTTTCATCTAAAGTATTAGCAGAATATCTAAACTCTGAAGCAAGAATAACATCAGTAGAAATTCCTGACATAGACTCAATTAAATATTTTCCAGTTAATGAAGCATGAAAAGAGGTACCACAAGCTACAAAGCAAATTCTATTAATCCCATCTAAATTAGATATTATCTCAGCAATTTTATCTTTTTCAGAAAGTGTATCTCTAATAGCAGAATCTTGTTCATGAATTTCTTTAAGCATGAAATAGTCATAACCTTCTTTTTGAGCCATTTCTGCATCCCAATCAATTACATCAATATTTTTATCAACTACATTTCCCTTAGAATCTTTAACAACAACACCTTCACTATTTAAAATAACTAATTCTCCATTATCAACATAAATAACATTTTTTGTATGATTTATAATAGCTGTAGCATCAGAAGCAATGAAATAATCCCCATCTCCAACACCAATGATCAATGGACTGTCATTTCTTGCACCTATTATTTCATTAGGATTATCTTTAGATATTACTCCAATAGCATAAGATCCTTTTATAATTTTAAGAGCTTCATTTACTGCATCTTCTAAATTAAGCCCTTTATTCATATTTTTTTCAATTAAAATTGGTATAATTTCAGTATCTGTTTGAGATTTGAATATATAACCTTCTTTTTCAAGAGATTCTCTAATCTCACTAAAATTTTCAATAATTCCATTGTGAACAACTGATATATTCCCTTCATTATCAGTGTGCGGGTGTGAATTTTCTGTGCTTGGTATTCCATGAGTTGCCCACCTAACATGAGCTATTCCAGTAGTTCCAGGTAGTTCTCCAAGATCAATTTTTTCATTCACCTCTTTGATTTTACCAGAACCCTTTTTTAAGTGAATACCATTTTGATCAACTGTTGAAATTCCTACAGAATCATAACCTCTATATTCAAGCTTACCAATAGATTCTAAAAGAATTGGAGCTACTTTTCTATTTTTTAATACACATCCAACAATTCCGCACATATTTTAACCCTTTGTAATAATCTTATTGTGTATAATTATAAACATCCCTAACTTAATGAAGATTTTAGATATAATATTTTAGATTATAATTTAAATAATTTATTATTTTAAATAATATAATTTAAATGATTTATTTATCTTAAATGGTTCATTATATTTTATAATCTAGTATATTTTAATAATTTTTAAATAACTTTATAGAATAATTCTATTATATTTTATAATATTTTTATTAATTGATATTTTTAATATAATTTTACTTTATTATATCTTTTAACTATATCTTTTAACTATATTATTTAACTATATTATTTAGCTACATTTTTTAATTATTAAAATCTTTTAATTATATTTTTAACTATATTTTTAACTGTAATTTTAACTATATTTTTAATTATAATTTTGATTATATCATTCTTATCCAAATGTTATTTTATTGATTTATTAATAATAGTTATTATATATAAATTAAAGGCATATGATAGTGATATTTTTAAAAATTTATAAAGATTCTTAAATATTAGCTAATATCTAAACTAGATAATATAACTTATGTTTATTATATTGATTTATTTAATTAATTTTGATTAATAGTTATATTTCTATTATTAATAGTATTTTCTATTATTAATATTTATCATTATTTGTTTTATTGATAATAATATTAATACAATTTGTTAATAAATTAAATTTCATAATTTAATTTTTAAAATAATTAAAAATTAGTTGTAATCAAGGTTATTAGTCATAGAAAACATATTTTAATAAACTAATATTATTACATAAAATTAGTAAGCATAAGATTATAAAAATTTAATAATAAAAGATTAATATTAAAAAATTTAATATTGTTAAAATAATTTTATATTAAAAATTTTATATTAAAAAAATATAATATTATAGTAATTTACTATAATTAATTAATAGCAAGTAATTAAAATTAAAAAAAATTAAATAAAATTAAATATATATAGTTAATATCATATTAAAAAAATTATAATAAAAAATAATGAAAAATAATTAAATAATAATGAAAAAGTAAGAAATAATATAAAAAAGAAATTATATAAAAATTAATAATATAACTAATAATAAAAATAATAATAAAGTTAATAATAAATATAATAGAATTATTCTTTAATAAAATTAATAAAAAGATTAATAATAAAATTAATAATAAAATTCATGGGATTTATAATAAAATTGATAATGAATCTAATAATTGATAATGAATCTAATAATAAATCTAATAATAAAGCTAATAAGAAAGCTAATAAAAAAGCTAATAAAAAAGCTAATAAGAAATATATTTAATTTAAATTATAATTATACTTATTCCTGGTGTCTGTTATGAGTGAATCTAAAGATTTAATTTATGCTGGAAAAGCTAAAGATGTTTATGAGACTGAAAAACAAAATGAAGTTATTGTTACTTTTAGAGATGATATCACAGCTGGAGATGGAGAAAAAAAAGATAATTTAAAAGGAAAAGGACATTGTAATTCATTAATATCTTCAAAACTTTTTGAAGTATTAGAAGAAAACAATGTAAAAACCCAATATATCCAATTGATTGAAACAGGATCAATGTTATCTAAAAAATTAGAAATGATTCCTCTTGAAGTGATAGCTAGAAATATAGCTACTGGGAGTCTTTTAAAAAGATTTCCATTTGAAGAAAATCAAAAGCTAGATCCTCCTATTATACAAATGGATTATAAAAATGATGAATATCATGATCCTATGTTAAATGATGAAATAACTATTGCTCTTGGAATAGCTACTCAAGAAGAATTAGATGAAATACGAAATATTACTCTTAAAATAAATAAAATTTTGAGCGAGTTCTTAAAAGAAAAAGGAATATTATTAGTAGATTTTAAGCTTGAATTTGGAAAAGATGAAGAGGGGAATATTGTTTTAGGAGATGAAATTAGTCCAGATACATGTAGATACTGGGATATAGAAACTTTAGAAACTTTAGATAAGGATTCATTTAGACAAGGTCAAGATAATGTTATGGATATTTATGATCAAGTTTGTAGTATGATTGTTGATGAAAAAGATATAGAAAGATGGGAAATTCAATAATTTCCAATTATTATGAAATTTTAGAATATTAATAAAGGATCTATGATAATATGATATTCAATGTTGAAGTTAAAATCTCACTAAAAAAAGGAATGTTAAATCCAGAAAGTTCAACAATAGAAAGAGCACTAGATTTACTTGGATATAAAGTAAAAAATACTGACACAATTGATATTATTACTTTTCAAATAGATGAAAAAAATGAAGAAAAAGTTTTAGAAGAAGTTGATGATATGTGTCAGAGACTACTTTGTAATCCTGTAATTCATGATTATGAAATAACTATAAATAGCTAATGGAGAGTAAAAAGAAATGAAAATAGGAGTAATAAGATTTCCAGGTTCTAACTGTGATCGGGATGTCTATCATGCAATTGAATTAGCTGGTGGTGAAGGAGAATATGTATGGTGGAATAAAGAAGATCTTAGTTACTTAGATGCAGTAGTAATACCTGGAGGATTTTCTTATGGAGATTATTTAAGAGCAGGAGCAATAGCTTCTATTACTCCAGTAGTAGATGGAATAAAATCTCTAGTAAAAGAAGAAAAACCAGTTCTTGGAATATGTAATGGAGCTCAGATTTTAGCTGAAATTGGTCTTGTTCCAGGAGTATTTACTGTAAATGAAAATCCAAAGTTCAACTGTGAATGGGTTGATTTAAAAGTATCTACTACAAGAACTCCATTTACGAATAATTTTAAGAAAAACGAAATTATTAAAATGCCAGTAGCTCATGCTGAAGGAAGGTACTTTAACCAAGACATTGATACACTAAAGAGTCAAGATCAGATTGTCCTCCAATTTTCTAATAAGAATCCAAATGGTTCAATTGAAGGAATTACTGGAGTTTGTGATGAATCTGGATTAGTATGTGCAGTTATGCCCCATCCAGAAAGGGCATCAGAAGAAATATTAGGTTCTGATGATGGATTAAGCTTTTTCAAAGGAATTTTAGATAGTATATAATTTTAGTAGCATATATTATAAAAAAATATTTTAAATTAAAGATTTGACTATCAAGGTGAATAAATGACCGTTTATCTAGTTGGAGCAGGTCCTGGAGATCCTGAACTAATTACACTTAAAGCTATAAAAGCATTGAACAGAGCAGATGTTGTTATATATGATAGATTAGCTAATGAAGAGATATTACAACATTCTCCTAATGCAAAATTAATTTATGTTGGAAAAAAAGCTGGAGAACATTATAAATCTCAAGAAGAAATTAATAAGATTATTATTAAAGAAGCAAAGAATGAATCCAATAAAATAATTGTTAGACTTAAAGGAGGAGATCCTTTTGTATTTGGAAGAGGAGGAGAAGAAATATTAGAACTTATAAAGGAAAATATTTCTTTTGAAATCATTCCAGGTGTAACTTCAGCTATCGGAGCTCCAACAACAGTTGGTCTTCCAATCACCCATAGGGGAGTAGCTACATCATTCACAGTAGTCACAGGGCATGAAGATCCTACAAAAAATAAAAAACAAGTGAAATGGGATTATACTGCTGATACCATAATTGTTTTAATGGGAATAGGAAAAATAGAAGAGAATACTGCTGAAATGATGAAATATAAGAGTCCTGAAACACCTGCTTGTATAATTGAAAATGGAACACTTCCTAATGAAAGAATCATTTTTGGAAAATTAGAAAATATAGCCAAAAAAGATATTAATACTCCTGCAATATTAATCGTTGGAAATGTTATAAATGTTTTTAAAGAAATAAAAGATTTTAAAGATAAAGATTAGTATTTAAAATAGAATTATTTAGATTAGACTAAATATTACTGTTTATATAGGCTATCATTAAATAATGAGATTAATCATTAAAATGAACTTAATCATTAAAATAAAATTAATCATTAAATATTGATATCTCATAATATTATTTCCAATAAATTAAGGAGATGTAAAAATGAAAAAATTTGAAAAAGAAACAATAGTGGCTATCACAAGACCTTTTAATAGATTAGATGAAGCCGTATCCATTGTAGAATCCTATGGGGCAACACCATTTATAGCTCCAACATTGGAATTAAAATTAACTAATACAGAATCTCTAAAAGCATTAATTGAATTAGCTGATGATTTAGATTGGTTAATATTTACTTCACCAACATCAATAGAATCAATTTTTAAATTTTATCCTAATTTTGGAGAATTAATAAATGAAAATTGCCAAATAGCAACTATTGGACAAAAAACAGCAGAGTTAGCTAATGAATATGGTTTAGGTACAGATCTAGTTCCTGAAAATTATACTGCAGAAGGACTTCTTGAATCCTTTAAAGACATTAATATTACAAAAAGCCTTATTGGACTTCCAAGAACATTAGCTGCACGAGATACTCTTCCAGAAGGATTAGAAAAAATGGGTGCTGATGTCATACTTGCTGAAAGTTATGAATCAATAATTCCTCTTGACACGGTTAGAATTGAAGTTTTAATTGGTAAAATTTTAAGTTCTGAAATTGATGCAATAACATTTACAAGCCCATTAACAGCAATAAACCTTTTTAAGATAGCTAGTGATGAACAAATTCCAGAGTTAGTTAATAAATTATCAACTAGTGTTTTAACAGTTGCAATAGGGCCAATTACAAATAAAACCCTCAAAAACTTTGGAATAGACGCCATATATCCAGATACATACACAGTTAAAGATATGATGGACTTATTATTTGAAAGAATATAATACCAATAAGTCATATATATAAAAATGTTATAATATAAAAAATTAATAAGAAAAATAATAGATTATAAGAAAAATAAAAAATTTATAAGAAAAGAATGTAATAGAATAAATAAAATAATGTAATAGAATAAATACTATCTAATAAATAATTATAATAAATAATATATAATAAAAATAAATATTCTTTTTTTATTTATTTTTGAGGATGACTCATAATTACAAATTCAATGAACAAAAGTCTAAATTTAGAAATATTTTTGAACAAAATATTATATAATAAAATTTTTTAAAAATTATTCATTTTAGTATATATACTAATTGAACAAAAATAATTGTGAGTCGACCTCCTTTTCTATTATTTTTTCTTTTTATCTTTTATATTTTTACTTTTTTATTATTTTTTTTGAAAAATTTATTCTTTAATTTTCAAATAAACTATCCTTTTTTTCTTTAAATTTTTATATTTTGGTTTATATTTAGTTATTTTGAAATTTAAGGATTAAAAAGATATAAATATTAATAATGAGAATATATATTATTATAAAACGCAAAAGTACATACTCTCAGTTTAATGATTTAATTTCAAGACAATTAAATCTTTTCGGATGTTAACTTTGAAAAGCCTGAAAAATTATATTAAAAAATTTAAAAATCAATGCATCACTGATTTAAATGAAAATAAACTTATAAATTTCATTATTTATACTTATAATTAATGCTAAAATCTGTTTAAAAAAGATCAGCACAAATAAGCTAAAAAAAAGGATTTCTACAAAGCCAAAAATAATATAAAAAATGGCTTTGTAGAAACCCTTATTTTATCACTTGAAATTTTTGCTTTGTGGAAATAATTTTTGAAAATTGTTCTTTAATTTCAAAATAAAGCATTTTTAACAATATATTTTTCATGATTATATTGATTATTGAAATGGTTTCTACAAAGCCTAAAAAATAATAATAAAAACTAAAATATAAATAATAAAATATAAATATGGAGGAAAAAAATAAATAAGCCCTCCTAAAAAAAAATGTTTAATTATTGTTTTCTTCTTAAGCTGATTCCAAATATACTTATCAATACTAGTATAATAGCTATTATTGGTATTCCTGTTTTTTTCATAGTAGCTATTGCTACTGGATTATCGCTTGTTTTATTGCCATTACCATTAGTACTATTAGTATTATTAGTGTTGTTAGTGTTGTTGTTTTTGGTTTCAAATTCAGCAAATGCTAAATTACTAAAGTAATTTTCATTGTCAGATGAAACTGTAATCTTATGTTTACCAGGTGTAAGTTTAGAATTGGGTATATGGAATATTCCAACTCCATCAGAATCTGTTATCACAGATCCTATGTATTTACCATCTAATTCAACATCAACTTTATAATCTGGTATGGTATCACCATCTTCATCAACTACTTTAACAATCAAATCAACAGAACCATTCTTATTTTCATTAACAGTAACATTAACAAAGCTTTCACCTTTTTTAACATCAAAACTAGTGCTGTTAGTGAAACCTAAATATTTAGCATCACCATTGAAATTAAGTACAACTGTAGTTTTTCCAGTTTTTTCAGGTTTATAAGTTAAATACCAGTAACCATTGGAATTAGTTTTCACTAAATGTTTTTTACCATCAATAGTAATTTCTAATTCAATATCAGCTATTTTATTACCTTCCTCATCGAGAAGAACACCACTTATAACAGTAGTTTTCCCTACTCTAAAATCACCTGAAAGATCAATACTAGAATATGTAGCTAACTTAGTAACATTGAAGTTAGTATTATTGTTAAAACTAGTGTAATTTTCATTACCTTCCCAAGTAAGATTAATAGTAAATTCACCTGCATAAGTTGGGGTGTAATTAATATTCCAACTACCATTTTCAGCAGTTGTTACATTAAAGTTTTCACCATCAATAATAACAGTAATAGTAGTATTAGCTATTGGATTACCATTTTCATCAGCTAAAACACCATCAATTATTATAGAATCTTCAACCTTAATATTACTAGGAATATTAATAGAAGAATTAGCACCATTTTTAGCCACTGAAAAGTTAGTCGCATTAGTAAAACTAGTATAATTATCATTACCAACATAACTAACAGTAATAATTATGTTTCCTGTGCGGTTAGTTGTGTAATTAAGACTCCAACCACCAGTAGAATTAATAGTAACATTATTATAAACATTACCATCAACACTAACAGTCAAAATATCAGAGCCATTACCAACATAACCAACAAGCTCACCAGAAATAGTAACATTATCACCAATACTCACAGTTTCAGGATTAACAACAATACTAGAATTAGTATCATTCAAAATCACAGTAAAACTACTTGCATTAATAAAAGCAGTATAATTATCATTACCAACATAACTAACAGTAATAATTATGTTTCCTGTACGATTAGTTGTATAATTAAGACTCCAACCACCAGTACCATTAATAATAACATTATCATAAACATTACCATCAACACTAACAGTCAAAATATCAGAGCCATTACCAACATAACCAACAAGCTCACCAGAAATAGTAACATTATCACCAATACTCACAGTTTCAGGATTAACAACAATACTAGAATTAGTATCATTCAAAATCACAGTAAAACTACTTGCATTAATAAAAGCAGTATAATTCTCATTACCAACATAACTAAC